>NZ_JAAGPO010000004.1:0-193659 GCF_017104825.1 Burkholderia sp. Ac-20345
TCTGGATCTCGCCGAGCTGGCCGACCAGTACCTCGAATTCGGCCGCGACGCGCGCAAGGCGGCCGCCACCCGCACTTGGCTGGTCACGGCCTTCGTCGCCGCGGCCCGCAAACGGCAGGACTTCGCGACCGCGCGCCTCCTCGCGATTCGGCCCGCCGCGCTCGCGGCGACGCCGGCGGCCGACGCCCCGGCGCAGACCACGCCCTCGCTCGAGGACTTCGCCGCCGAGCACGATCCGGATGGCTTCTATACCGAGAAAGAGCTGCTCGATCTGTTCGCCGCCCGGCATGCCGGCACGGACGCCGACGCCGGCGCGACCTTGCGTCGACAGCAGCGCAACGCCCGCCTACGCGCGCGGCAGATGGCGGCGCTCGACGCGCTCGCGCGCCTAGTGGTCGAGGATCCGCGCCCCGAGCACCACGTGCTCGGCTGGTTCGATACCGCCGTCGCGCTACGTCTGGCCGACGTCGGCCTCGCCACCATCAGCCAGTTGGTCGAGACGATCAACGCGGTCGGCTACCGCTGGTACCGACGCGTGCCGCGCCTGGGCGAGATCGGCGCCCGTCGCATTACCTCGTGGCTGGCGCACTACGGGGACGTCGCCGGCCTGCAGCTGGGCGCAGGCGTGCAAACCCACCCGTCCGAATACACCCTGCCGGCGCCACGGCTCGCCGCAGCCGGCCCCGTCACCGCGATTGTGCCGCTCGAGCGCTTCTTGCTGCCGCCCGAGCTGGACGGCTCGCATGGCACGCACCGCAATCTCGTCAGCAACAACAGCCGCGCCAACAACGACCGCGAGGCGATTGATTTCTGGCTCGCCGACTACGAGAACCCGCATACGCGGCAGCGCTACCGCACCGAAGCCGAGCGGCTGCTGCTCTGGGCGATCTTCGTGAAGCGCAAGGCGCTGTCGAGCCTCGACACCGATGATGCGCGCGACTATATCAACGGCTTCCTGATCGATCCGCAGCCGGCCAGCCAATGGGTCATGACGGGCACCGCGCATCGCGGCGATCTGGACTGGCGGCCATTCCGCGGCCCCCTGTCGGTCAAGAGCCGGCAGGACGCGCTGTCCGCGCTGAAGAAATTCTTCAGCGAGCTGGTCGACGCGCAGTATCTGGATCACAACGCCTTCGCAAAAATCCGGGTGTTCACCGGTTCCACGCACGACGCCGCCGGCAACGAGCGGCGCGTGGCCGCGAAGTCTCGCCTGCAGATCGAGCATGGCTTGACCTCCGATGCCTGGCGCTTCGCGATGCGGGTGCTGGACACGATGCCGGACACGGCTGCCGCGACACGCACGCGCTTTGTGCTGGGGTTTGCGTACAGCACGGGGCTGCGGCGCGCCGAGCTTTGCGGCGCCTTCACGGACGACGTGCAGGAGCGCTACGCCGGGCCGGAACTGGGAACCATCCGCTTGCTGCGTGTGGTCGGCAAGCGCGCGAAGGAACGCTTCGTGCCACTGGTGCCGGCGGTGCTGGCGCTGATGGGCGACTATCTCGAATCGCGCGGCCTGCCGCGCGATCCCCTCGCCTGCCCGGCCGCAACCCCGCTGATCCCAGCGCTGCTGTCGAACGCCGAGATCGGTCAGATCCGGCGCGCGGCAAGGGCGAGCAAAACCGATCCGGCGTCCGAACTCGCGGCCCGCGCGCAGCAGACCGGGCCGATCCATTCGGTGCAGCTCTACAAGGCGATCAAGCAGTTTTTCGCGATGGCGACTTCAGCGGCGCTGCGCGAGGACTCACCGCACGCACGGGCCTTCAGCCTGGCCAGTCCGCACTGGCTGCGACACACATTTGTGTCGCACGCACTGGCCAATGGGATGAGTCTCGAGAGTGCGCGAAATTTTGCCGGTCACGATTCGCTCGACACCACATCGATCTACGCGACTGCGGAGCTTGGCCGCCAATACCGAGAGGCCGAGACCTTCCTTAGATTAGCTACAGCTTAGCGCGGCGCGGGTCCATCAAAGTCGATTGATGGCGAATCGCCCCAGAATCGGAAGTATCTGCGACGCCAATATTGCTGTTATGACCGCCAGTCTGAAGGTGTCCGACGAAACACCATCAACGATGGCGATGACGACCCACCTTCGACTTCTCCGAGATTAAGTCTGAGTTAACTCCGTGGGAGTTATCGAACTACCAGATGATCTACGACTTCCGTCCTTACAGGCCAACGATCTCCCAGATAATCTGGGACATTGCGACCGAGAGTGCACTGCGGCCATCTGCGGGTGCGTAGCGGAAAGTCAGTATATAAGGCAAAAAATCGAGACTTTGGATTCTCGCAATCCGCAAAACGACGAGGTATCAGTCGGCGCTCCACAATCCTTTCCGCTGGCGAGACGGTTCGTGATTGCCTCGGTCGCGCAAGCAGGTCGCAGTTTCAACGTAGAAACTGGATCTGCCAGCATTCGGCGTCACGCTCAGCATGCGAGCTTTGTCGGTTGACCCGGGGGCTGTAACTGTTTGGCCCGTTCAGTTTCCACGTAGAAACTGACCGCCCCCGAGAATCGGATAAGAATTCTCCGTGGAGCCTCACCGACGACATCGACCGCAGTTTCAACGTAGAAACTCGATCTGCGAGCATTCGGCGTCACGCTCAACATGCGAGCGTTGAAGATTGATCCGACGTCTGTAGTTGCTTGGCCCACTCAGTTTCAACATAGAAACTGAACGTCTCCCGAGCAACCGAAAAGGGCTCTCCGGTGCGCCTCGCCGAGGACACCGACCGCAAAAAGTTGCCTTCGAGCCCGCAGTACGCGGCCGCAGTTTCTACGTCGAAACTGCCCGCCGCGGCGCCAGGACGGAGGGCGAAAAACTACGCACGATTCAAGCGGTCGCACAAAAGACTGGCAAATGCCAGTTTTCGTTCGATTCACACCCCCTCCGCTGCACCGTTAAGCCGCCAAAGATGGTGCTGGCCGTGCCCCAAGTTTCTACGTAGAAACTGCTCCTGGGAAGCACGCGACGCTACAAGTTCTGGTTGAGTTGTCGCTCCCGCTCCCTTGAATTTCTCAAAAGTGTGTCGTTTTTCTTGATGTTTTTCGGGTGGCATCCTAATATTCCCGGCAGCCGCTTGGCGCGCAGTTTCTATGTAGAAACTGCTCCTGCCCGAGCATCAAGTGCATAAGGAGAACGCATGGCAGCGAAAATTATTGCCGTCTTCAACCAGAAAGGAGGGTCGGGGAAAACAACGACCTCGACGAATATCGCAGGCGCCTTCGGCATGCGAGGCTACCGGACCATGCTCGTCGACTTGGACGAGCAGGGCACCGCGACACTCTCAGTCGGCGCAGCCCCAGATGATCGACCGTACCCGGCGGCTATTTCGAACCTGGCGCTAAGTCCTCGGCCAGATCGGGAGATCGCAAAGTACGTGAACGATTATGATTTTATTGTCATTGACTGTCCGCCCGCCATTAAATCGGCTGCGCCCTCTGTTGCCCTCCTTATTTCCGATCTGGGACTGATTCCCATCGCAGCGTCGGGCGGCAATCTCTGGGCGGTTCAAGAGGCAAAAAAACTCGGTATGGAGGCCCAGATCCGCAACCCGGATCTCAAGCTTCGTTCATTCGCGAACATGAACCAGAACGTCACGATCGTGAAGCAGATCTTTGAAGCTGCAGCTGGAGACGATGAGCTTCCCATGCTGAAAACGAAGCTCGGCTTCCGCACCGCGTACAAGGAAGCAGAGGTATCCGGCGCTACCGTCCTTCAACTCCGCTCGGCCAAGGCCGCCCACAAAGAATTGAATGATCTTGTCGACGAAATTCTCGAAGTTCTCGAGGTGCGAGCATGAGTAAGAAAGACTTCTCTGCGGCGCTTAATGCCGGCGTAAAGCGCGACCAGACAATGCGAGAGACGGCGACACCGTCGAGGTTCGACCGCGTAGATGAAGCATTGAGCGGCCGAAGCAGCCTGTTGGATCAGCCCAAGGAGAATGTCGCTGCCCCGACAAGCTCGGCTGCAGAAGCGTATTTGGCAAGCCTGGAACAAGCAGGGAAGGTGCAGGCGCGGTACATAACGATGCCAATAAGCCATATCGACGACAACCCTCTCAACAGTCGCACGATCTACAAAGAAGAGCTCATCGCCGCGCGCGCAGCCTCAATGGCGCGAGATGGCCAACTTGTCCCCGTACTCGCCGGCCGCCATCCCGACTTCCCAGATCGCGCGATCTTGATCGACGGACAGTTCCGGAAACTCGGAGCACTCCGCAATCGTACCGAGACGCTGGATGTCAAACTGCTCGAAGGCCTAGATCCGATCGACTTCTATCGCCTTGCTCGAGCGGCAAACAACGAGCGCGAACAAGAAACCGTTCTGGACGTTGCACTCGGGTACAAGAAGCTTCTCGATCAAGGCCATGCAAAGTCCAACGACGAGCTGGCGGTCTTGGTGGAGGAGGGTAAGTCCAAGGTCAGCAAGATTCTCGCGCTGCTGGAGTTGCCGCAGTCCGTCTTGGACGTGATCGCTTCGCAGCCCAAACAATTCGGCCTTTCGACTAGTTATGAACTCACACTGTACCTAAAGGCCGCAGACGAGAAGCGCACCTTGGCATTTGCGGAGCGCATTCGTGATGAGGAGCTTCCCTTTCAAAAGGTGAAGGCTATCCGCGAGAGCCTCGAGAATGGCCGCGCACCCCGGAAGTCACTTTCGCGACAGTACAAGGTGTCAACTGACGACGGGGCTGAGATTGGTGCAATCAAGGAGTGGGGTGATGGGAAAGTCCGCGTCGACCTCGTCCTTGGATCGGCAGAAAAAGCTGAGGCTTACGTCGCTGCCTTCAAGAGACTCCTTGCAGACGATGGACACCAACTGAAGTAAGAGCCCAATACACCGGCGCCGGCCGCCCAGGAAATGGCACTTGGTGTCAACGCCGATTAGAAACTGACCCACCTTTCGGCGATTCGCCGAAGTAAATCTGACCCACCCGGGTCCTGTGTCACGCGGCTGCTTTCGCGCTTGCCCGCGTTCCTGTTTGTCCCGCTTTTCGCTTGTCCTTGAGCCGGTAGCTCTCGCCACTGATTTGCACGATATGGGCGTGATGCAAGAGCCGGTCGAGCATGGCGGCCGTGAGCGTCTGGTCGTCTGCAAACGCCGTGGCCCACTGTGTGAACGGGAGGTTGCTCGTCAACACGATGGAGCCGCGCTCGTAGCGTTTGGCGACGACATTGAAGAACAGGTTCGCCTCCTCGCGCCCGAACGGCAGATAGCCGATTTCGTCGATGACGAGAAGCCTTGGCCCGATGACCGCACGATTGAAGAACTCTCGCAATCGATTCTGCTGGCGCGCCGTCGCCAGTTGCATCATCAGGTCCGCTGCCGTGATGAATCGCGTCTTGATACCGGCCTGTGTTGCCCGATAGGCCAGTGCGCTCGCGAGGTGTGTCTTGCCAACCCCCGATGGGCCGAGCAACACAACGTTCTCGGCCCGCTCGATGAACGCCAGACTTCCCAGCTCCTGTATTTGCGCCCGTGGCACACCGCTGGCGAAGCCGAAGTCGTATTGCTCCAGTGTCTTGATTGCGGGCAGCGCGGCGAGCTTCGTGAGTGTTTGGCGCTTACGCTCCTCGCGCGCCCCGAGTTCTGCGTGTAGCAGTTGCTCCAGGAAGTCGGCCAGGCTCGCATCGGTCGTTGCAGTGTGCTGTGCGAGCGCTCCCCAGTCACTTGAGATGCGGTCGAGCTTGAGCTGTTTGCACAGGCTGGCAATTCGTTCGTGCTGGAGATTCATGCGGCGACCTCCAGCAGGGCGTCATACACCGCCAGAGGATGCTGGAGACTCTCGCGCGGCAGCACCCGGCGCAGCTTCGAGGGCGCAGGTCTTGGCATCGATGTCGGCGCGGGCAACGGCAGCAGTGCTGCCTGCTCGAGTGCCAGCCTCGCGGCGGGTCGCTCACGCGTGGTGGCGTGCACGCGCACGTTGGCGACTTCCGCAAGCCACCGGCCGATACGCGCATTGGCGGCTTCGACGTCCAGCTTCAGCCCCGACTGCTTGAGCGTGGCCGCGAGCGGTACCACGAAGCTCTCCTTCAGATAGCGGTTGAAGCGTTCGACCTTCCCCTTGGTCTTCGCCCGATAGGGCTGGCAGACCTTCGGCGTGAAGCCATAGGCTTCGGCCACAGCAAGCAACTGCGTGTTCCACCGATGCTCGCCTTCACCGAACGCATCGCGTTCGATAACTACGGACTTCGCGTTATCGAACAGCACCTGCTCGGGCGTGCCGCCGAAGTAGACAAACGCTTCACGCAGGCACTCGCACAACGTCGCGGCGTCCTCGCCGGCGGTGAAGCGCACGAAACTTGCCCGGCTGTATCCGAGCGTCGCGACCAGTGCCAGAAGCGGCGCGCGGCCACGGCGGATGACCGTGAAGTCGGCCTGCATCTGCTTGCCCGGCGGCGTCTCGAATCGCACCACCGGCTCGGGCTCAGCACGCTTGTACGGTGCCAGGAATGCCTTGAGCTGGCTGATACCGCCTTCGTAGCCGGCTTCCTGCAGTTCACGAAGCAGCACTGTCGCCGGAATCCAGTGCGGTCGTGCAGCGACGACACGCTCGAGCAGATAGTCCTTGAACGGGTCGAGCTTCGTCGGACGTGGCTCGCGTTGCTTGTAACGGGCCGCCTGCTCATCGCGCAGATAGCGACGCACCGTGTTGCGCGACAAGCCCGTTTGCCGCGCTATCTCACGCACCGCCGTTCCCCGTCTTGCCAATACCTTGATTTCCACTGCTTGCTCCTGAGTCAGCATCGGCGGCAAAAAGCCGCCATCCTCTCCCAGGTGGGTCAGGTTTACCTCGGCGGGTGGGTCAGTTTTACATCGGCGCTAACAACTTGGGCGGCGTTCACTCCACGATGGACTGTCATCCACGTCGCGCGAGGGATGTGCAGCGGAGCCTTTGCAATTCAGCCTCCGGCAGTCTCCGCAACACTTGTTTCCTCAAAGGGTACATCGCCGTCCAACGCCAGCCGGCTCTGCGGATTCTGGATAAACTGGAAATCGAGCGAATTCACAGCGCGACCGAGCTTCACCGGCGTCCACGAAATGACGAGATCTGCCTTTGCGTTCAGTTCGTTCACTGCGGTCTCAATTACGCGACGCTTGATGTCAGCAAAACGATATGTCGCAGGAATCTCGAGCACGTGCCGGAAGTCTTCCAACGTGATCAGGAGGCGCCCACGATCTCGCTCTCGCATCAGCAACTCTAGTAGCCGCCACGAATAGAGCGACTGCAGGCCCCGAGCGAACTCAAGTTGGTACGAGACAAAGCGGCGCTGCAACATGAAGATGTGCGGCGTCAGATCCGGGGAAAAGGAAACCTCTGCCCATCCTTCACGTTCGTGATAGACAGCTTTCCACACCCAGTTCAGGACGACTTTCTTCGGGCCATCCATATACGTCAACTGGCGCTTCTGAAGACTTGCGCAGCCTTCCTTCAACCCTTCATACGCTGCCGTCGCCTGCTTCTCGCCAGACCGTGGAGCAAGTGCCGCAAGGGCAGCAAACTCGTCTGCCCGCACACGAACGCTCACATAGCCGTTACCCTTGCCATGCAAATATGGCGACTTCTTGCTGTCTATGCATCGGAGCGCGGCCATCATTACCCGCTTCTCGTTAAGAGTCAGCCCTTGTTGAGCATTTACGAGAGCACGGCTCATGGCTACGGTACCCTTTACTCGGCCATCCCCGTCCAGAGGCGGCTCGTCCGACGGCTCGATCTGGAAAGGTTCAAGCGCAACAATCTCGACCTGGGCCGGCTCGAGCTGATTTTTTGCCTTTTTGTTCACAAAGGTGACCTTCAGCGGGAAGTGTCACAATTATAAGGTGACATCGCCAAGGTGCAAGTCACCGTTGTGGATAACGGTCGAATTTTGTCACTCCCAGCCCGGTCTGTGTCCACTTAGGGTCGGATTACGTCACACCGAGGTCGGTATACGTCACAGTTGTTTGACTGTGACCGCCCGCAAATCCTTGCCAGGTAAGCGTCTGCGGGCAGCGGCACAGCGTTTACAAAAGGTTTTACAAACGGTTTTATAAACTGTCTTACAAAGAGGCCTCATAGAAAGTTGCTCCCAAACAACAAAACCACCCCAAAACCCACCCGAGGTGCTCATCGCACCCTCTGAAATGTGACTTTTTCCGACCCAGATCGTCCGATTCGCCATGCGTAACGTCTTGTTGGATAGCAAAAGCATCGCCGGGACTCTCGAAAGGTGACGCTTTCCGACCTCGATGACCAAAAGAGGCTAAGTACTCACTCACTTTTCGCCGGAACAGCCATGAGGGCATGATCGTCAGCGCCGCTGGGTCGGAAAACGTCACCTTTAAGGCCAGCTTGAGCGACAGGCCGTGTGAGAGCTGGATCTGCTGTGCTTGAGGTGGGTGCGTCGGGTCGGAAAATGTCACCGATCCAGAATTCTGACGCGCCAAGAGCGATGTCGTCGCGAAAGTAAATTTCCCCAGGTCGGAATCTGTCACCCTTACGCTCGCGTCGTTGGGTCGGAATACGTCACCCTTTGCTCGTTAATGCAGGTCGAAAAATGTCACTTTTCTCGAGGCGTCCCGGGTCGGCAAATGTCACTTTTCACGCGATGAAGACACGGGTCGGAATTTGTCACGGTTTCTGGTACTGCAATGGGTCGGAATACGTCACCACAGGACAGCCGGATGTAGGTCGGAATTTGTCATAGATAGCCATCCTGCTTGGGTCGGAAAACGTCACCGTCAGAAAAACCCGGCGACGCATTCCGTTCTGGCGTCTTGGGTGTCTACATGCAGGTCGGATAATGTCACCGATCTGGCAACAGCACTCCAGGGTCGGAATTTGTCACCTGATTGGCTCGCATACCAATGAGCCTCGCGGAATGGTGCACCGCCGTCAGCATCTACGTGCTTAGCCGGATCGTCCAAGCAATGATGGAAGGAGAACGTTCACTAGGTCTTCCAATACGGAAAGATGAGGGATCACACGCTGAATATGAGGGGAGTCGATTCTGATGTGTCGGCCGCTTGCTCCTGGAGACAACCTCAGCGCAAGACGATCTTCGGCTCGGGAAACGCCGGTACACAGGATCGATCTCACGTTCGCTGAAGCGGTCGCGGTTGGCACCGACAACGCCCTTCGAACGACTACCTCGGCGCCAAGCTCGCGAATCAACTTCGTGACGATTTCCACTGTGCGAAAAGAGACACCGTCCGGGCCGCCAAACGCTGCGATCACTTCGACCGGGAGCAGAGATGCTTGGATTGAGCGTGTGACGATGGCCTTCGACACATCGAGGTCTGCGGCCAGCCTTGCTTGACTGGGCCACAGCTCGAGATCTAACTGTTGACGATAAAACTGCCCCAAAACTACAGGCGGAGAATCAACCCTGCGCAGATCGTCATGTCGCGTAATTGCAGTCAAACGGTCTTGAAGTGCGTGGGTGTTCTCAGCGGAAGGACTCTTGCATGAATCGGAAAATGTCATAGAAGGGGACGGTCATTGGCCATTGATTGTTGTCATTTCTGAAAAAAGCCACGCAACCGGTTGTGGGGGGGCGCCGGTATGCCGCGAACAACGATCGCACGCAAGCCATTGTTTTTGCGAAGCACTTGAGGTGATCCTCCTCGCGTGGCGGACATCGTGCTGCGTGCAACGCGTGCAACGATCAGCGTCCCGATTCTATCGTTGTGGGCGCAAATGCAAGACTGGAAAGCTCACCCATTCTGGGTAGCTTTCTCCTTACTCCCCTGCAACCGGTTGAGTGCTTGTGGTCGCCGCTTATGCTCTTCAGCCCATCGCGAAAAGGTCCCTGAAATGACGGCTCTTTTCCCAAGTGCCGTTGTGGCCTCGGCTGTTCCAATTGATCCGACTCAATTGGAACTCCGTGATGCGATTCCCCAGACTCTTTCCCCGTAGCAAGAAGCAGGTCGCGCTGTCGCCAGCGCCAGGCCACTACTCGAACGACGATCCGGAAACGATGATCTTCGATCAGGGGACGCGTCTGCGTGTCGAAGCCAATCATTGGAAGACTTTCTGCTTCATCCTCGCGTTCATCACGGGCGGTGCCGTCTATACGCGTAACCCGCCGCCGTCCGTCGTGAAGTCGTATGGCGTTTCATCTGACGCTGGCGGTAATCCGTTGGTCAAGCAACTGGCCGCGTACAACCCGGACGACCAAGCGAAGCGCGCCGCGATCAAACAGGACGTGGAGCACTGGTTCACGATCGAGCCGGTTCTCACCGACGACATTCGCACATCCCGACTCGCCAAGAACATCAACGCGGTGAAGGCCAAGATGGTCGGCAACGCGAAGAACCAGTTCGCGACGTGGATCAGCGACGACAAGCCATTTGACCTGATCACGTCCAATCCGAAGTTGGTCCGTGAGCCCAAGGTCACGAACGTGTCGCTGCTCGAGGATTCGACTGTCGTCGTTGAGTTCACGACGTCGACGCGGCAATCCCCCGCCGACAAACCGGTCGAGATCCGCTACGCACTCACGATGCGCTACCAGATCATTCCGCCGACGGCCGAAGACGTGCTCGGCACGAATCCGTACGGTCTCTACTACCCGTACTTCACTCTCCAGAAGACCGGCGCATGAAACGACCACGTTCCCTCCTGACCTGGAGTGCGCTCGCGTTGATCGCGGCGTCGGCCCACGCATTCGCGGCGAGGAGCGCGACCAGTCCTATCACGCCGGTCCCGAACTTTGATGTCGGGAGCATCATCGGCGACGCGATGAGCCCGGTGAACCCGTATAACTCGGGCGCTGACCCGATCACCATGCCCGGCGACGCGCGCATGGCCGTGTTTTCGTACAGCCGAGACCAGATTTTCCGCGTGATGACGGCGCCGCTGAAGCTCACGACGATTGAGCTCGAGCGCGGCGAGAGTCTGATCAGCGAACCCGCGATGGGTGACTCCGTGCAGTGGGTCATCGACACCGACGGGGCAAACCATGTCTACGTGAAGCCCACCAAGCCGGGGCTCGTCAACACGATGCACTTGAGCACGAACAAGCGTGAGTACGAGCTCACGCTCGTCTCGTCGCCCCTGGGCGGCTTGTTCTATCAGAACGTGCGCTTCAACTATCCGAATTCGCTGATGGCGAAGGTCCGCACGCGCGGAAACGCGGCGACCGACGACCACGATGGGGACCATGCCGGCCAATCGGACTCTGGGCCGATCGGCGTGCCGCCCGACAAGCTGAACTTCGAGTATTCCGTGTCCGGCACGAGTTCGCTCAAGCCTGAGACGGTCTTCGACGACGGTACGTTCATCTGGATCCGGATGCCGCCGCGCACGCCGTTTGCCGTGCCGACGATCAAGGACGGCGGTGACATCGTTAGCCCGAACTTTATTCGCCGCGGCCCGTACATCGTCATCCAGCGACTGGCGGACGAAGTGAAGCTCACGCGGCCGGGCGAGGAAGTGACGATTACCCGCGGCCGGCGCGGCCTGTTCGGATTCTGAGGACGGTATGGCAATGCAGACCGACCCGTCCAGCGCGCAAGAAAAGACCTTGCTTAAGGGCAAGGTGCCGCGCAACGTCATGATCGCGATCGGAGCGATTGGCGCGATCGCAATTGGCTCCCTCGGCTATTACACGCAGACCGTCGAATCCAACAAGGCAGAAGCGGAGGCGCTGAACGCAAAACGCCAACGTGCGGCCGATGCGATCGACAAGAGCAATGCCGACAAGGCAGATGTCGACAAAATCATCGAGCAGCAACAGGCCGAGGCCCGTCGCCGCGCGGCGGAAGCGGCTGCGGCTGCAAGCGCCGCGGCGGCAACCAATGTGAAAAAGCCGACGCTGTCGGCTGATGCCGTGATGCCGAGTGCCGGCACGGCGCAGCTCAAAGCTTCAAACGACGAAGACACCATCTATGTCTCGCCGATTTTCCGTCCGGGCGTGAAGGTCAAAGACGCCCAGCCGCAGCAGGGCGAATTGCCGCCCGGTGTGATCACGCCGCAGCAGATGCTGCTTCAACAGGCGGCCGCTCGAGACGCTGCGATGAAAGAAGCGGCGGCGCAGGCAGCATTGGCCACGCGAGGCGGCCAGGCCACGGGTGCTACGACTACTCAACAACGCGACAACGCGTTCATGCGAGACGTCGCGCAGCTGAACGACGGCGACAAGGATTTTGCGCGGGCCGGCTTTGTCGGCCAGTCGCACGGCTGCACGCTGTCGCCGCCCGCGAAGATCCCCGTTCTCTCGAACGAGGCACTCAACTCGGATCGTCCCGGCACCGCGTCGCTGACCGTCGAGACCGACGTGTATGCGAACAACGGCGATGGCCGCTGCCTGGTGATTCCGTGGGGTACCACGATCGTTGCGCCCTATAGCTCGGACATTCAGCCAGGCCAGGAGTCGATTCTCGTGGCCGGCGCGGAAATGCGCTTGCCGAACGGCAAGCACGTCCCGCTGTATGGCGCGCAGGGCGCGGACGGCGATGGGGCGGCCGGCTTCAGTGGTCACGTGAACAACCACTTCTGGAAGATCTATTCGACCTCGTTCATGACGGCCATTCTGGTCCGTGCATTCAGCAGTAGCGATCAAACCACCACGTCCGGCCCGCTTGGCGTCACCCAAGCAGGGAGCACGGCAGGGCAGATCGCGGCGCAAACCGCGCAGTCGGTGCTCGAGCGCTACAAGAACATCCCGCCGACCATCACGTCGTCGCCGGGCGAGCGCCACTTCATGCTCAAAATTAATCGGGACATGGTGCTCGAACAGTATCGGGGGCCGCGATGATGGTGCGTATGGCTTTCGTCGCCGCGATCGCATTGGCGAGCGCATACGCGCAGTCGGCCGTGATCTCGCAGGTGATCAGCCCGGTGAGCGTCGTTATTCAAGACGGATCGACGCGCCAGGTCGCTTCGCTGCCCGGCAAGCCAGTCTATTACTGCGGTCTTGATGCGTTCATCGAATGGGCGTCGCCGCTGATCGGTCAGACGGTGCGCAGCTCGCCGGATACGGGCATCACCGTATCGATCGACGGACGCGATGTCGCGCTGGACGATCTGTTCATCGATCGCGGCTGGCTGCAGCCGCTCGTGCTGGATGACGGCGCGCAGGCGGCGCTTGCAGAGCGCCGGGGCGGATGGGCTTGTTCGCGTGCGGTCGTGCCGTTCGAGCTGCTGCACACCAACGTCGATCCGAAGATCCTCGCTGGCATCGCGCTGAACGAATCGAACTACCGTGGTCGCGCGTGGCCGTGGACGCTGAACGTTGCGGGTCAGGGTTACTTCTTCAAGTCGCGCGAGGAAGCGTACAAGGCGATCGAGTTATTGCTCGCGCACGATCGCTGCAATTTCGACGTCGGCCTCATGCAGGTGAACTGGTGCTACCACGGCAAGCGCTTCGCGTCGGCGTGGGATGCGCTCGCACCCGCTGCGAACGTCGCGGTCGCGGAGGCGATCCTCACCGAGAACTTCGCTCGGACCGACTCGGTCGCGAAGGCTATCGCCTATTACCACAGTGCCAATCCCAATCCCGGTCGCTCGTACCTCGCACGGTTCGTTCGGCACCTTTCCATGATCGAGGCAGGCCTGTGAAGCACACGACCAAGTTACTCGCGTGCGCCGCGTCGGCGATCGTGTGTGTTGCCGCGTCGGCGGCGAACACGGATCCGTTCGATTTTGACTACGACATTCTCGGCGGTATCTCCGAACGGCCGGCGCTGATCTTCAACGACGGCGCAAAGACCTATATCCAGCCGCGTGCGGGTCAGGTCATCGTCGCCGAGGGCGGCCACACCGAAGGTCCGTATGTTGTCGTCGAAGGCACGCCGGCGTCGATCGCGTACAAAGTTGGTACCCATTCGGCAACGGCACGCTGGAAGAAGGCGAATACGTTCATCGGTGGCACGGGCGCACTGGCTGCGATGAAGGACGATCAACCGGCAGGGTTCGATGGCTTCACGAACCGGTTGGTGCTGATCGGCACGCGCTCGGCGCTCGCGCCCGTTCGTGCGTTGCACGCTTCGATGCCGGTCGGCAACGTCGTTAAGGCCCTCGTTCCGCAGGGCTGGACGGGTTCGGCGCAAAAGGACGTCGACCTGTCGACGTCGGAGCTATTCGGGACGCGCGATGGCGAGAACTGGATGCAGGCGCTCGATCGCTTGATGACGCAAGCCGGGCTGTACGCGGACGTCGATTTCGGCGCGCAGCACGTGCGCCTGCATCGCGACGCACCGAAATCGGCGGCATTGAACTACGCGTCGTCGAACCGAGATGCCGATGAGGCCGGGTTGAACAGCGTCGTCGCGCGTGTCACGGCTGAACCGCCACCGGTTTCGCGGTTGGCTGAACGCTTCGGTGCGCAGGCGATCCGGGACGGCGACGACACGCACATGCAGATCCGCTTCACGTCGAAGCCGGCCAAGACCGTCACATTCGCGACGCCGGACGGGAAGGTCTTGCGAACGAGCTGGGATGAGGTCAAGGGTGTCCTGACGATCGATCGGGCGGAGCGCTTCGTGGTCGCTGACGCGACTAACCGGGTCGAGGTCACGCGTGATCCGAAGACCGTGTACGACTTCGACCAGCCGAACCCGGCGAAGCTCGAAGCCGTATTCGATCGGGAGGGCCGCACGTACTTCAAGTTCGCGGAATCGGTCGTCCGGGTCGGCGTGACGGATGCGCGCAACCTGGGCATCGGCGAACAGAAGGGCCGGTACTTCATGTTCGAGGGCACGTCCGATCAGTTCGCGGTCACCGCAGACGGCAACACGATTCACGTCAAGCGTCGCAAGGAGGTCGTCTACCGGGAAATGCCGGACGCCGCCCTGCAGGCGAGCGGAGGGCCGACTTCATGACGCGCTTCGTAGCGATCGTCGTCGCCTTGTTGGCATTCACTGCACTGCCGAGTCGGGCGGATTGTCTCGACGACGCGGCGGCATTCCACCGTGTGAATCCGCAGCTGCTGCGTGTGATCGCGCAGCACGAGTCTGGGATGCGCCCGAACGCCGTGAACAGGAACACGAATGGCAGCGAGGACATCGGCCTCATGCAGATCAACACCTCGTGGCTGCCCACGCTGGCGCGCTACGGCATCCGCCGCGAGCACCTCTTCAACGGCTGCGTGAGCGCCTACGTCGGCGCGTGGATTCTCGCGTCGAACGTGCGCCGCTTCGGGCCGAACTGGAAGGCGGTCGGCGCCTACAACGCGGTGACGCCATCCAAGCAGCTCGTCTACGCCAGCGCGATCTATCGCCGCTTTATGCAACAGGGCCGGTAACCATGCAGAAGACACATTCGAATCAGGCGCGAGTTCGCGCGATCGTTGCTGCGGCGCTGGCCGTGTTGAACCTCGCGGCGCACGCTGCAACCGACCCCGCCACGAAATCCATCGACGCCGACGGGTGGCAGGTGCTTGCGTCGGCGCCGAAAGCGCCGCCGATGGCCGCCGAAAACCAGAAGCAGGTGCAGTCCCTGCCGGCTCCCGCGAGCTCGAGCGCGGCCGCGTCGTCGATCGACGTCGCCGCTGTCGTGCTGCCGGGCGCTGGTGCACCGGCCGCGAGCGGCTCGCTGACATTTTCGGTGACGCCGGCGGACGTGAATCTGCGCGACGCGCTCGACCGCTGGCTGCAGCAGCAGGGCTGGCAACTGGCGTGGAAGATCGACGACGACCTCCCGCTGGAATTCAACGCCTCCTTTTCCGGCGACTTCACCTCGGTGCTGCAGCAGGTGATGAAGGCGACGAACCACATGCGCACGCCGACGCGCGCGTGCCGCCACTCGAACAACGTCATCCGCGTGATCGCACGCGCGGGCAATTGCCAGGATTGAGAACCATGCGTGTTCACCTTTTGAAATCCGCCGTCGCGATCGCGGCCGCGCTGATGGCCGCCGGCTGCGCCGTGACGCAGCAGGACGTCAACGACAGCTACGACGCCGCCAACCGCACGATTTCCGACGCACTTGGCAAGGGGCCGGCACCGATGGCGCTCGTGGAGGACGTGCCGACCGCATTCCTCGGTGACCGATTGGTTCCGCTCGCCTATGAGGCAACGCTGCCTGCCGTGTTCCGCGATAAGTCTGTCACGCTTCCCGCAAACCTTGGCATCAAGCAGATCGCCACGCTGATTTCGACAGCGACGGGCTACCCCGTGCACCTGAGCCCGGACGTGTTCGTGCCGCGCGACTCGCTGGTGCCCGGCCAAGCCGAGTCGAAGGGGCAGAACAGTGCCGCGCGAACCGAAGAGCCGATTTATCGGCAGGCGTTCTCGGGGAAGGTCGGGATGTACATGAAGAACATGACGACCGACCTGGGCCTCGACTGGTCGTTTGACGGCAGCTCGATCAACGTGAACCGGTTTGTCACGCGCATGTACCAGATTGCGGCGATCCCCGGCAAGGTGTCGATCAAGTCGACGATGAGCAAGGGCATGGACACGTCGACCGGCAATCAGTCGGGCAGCGGCGGCGGCGGCGGCTCCGGCGGCAATACTGGTTCGTTTTCGGCGCAGACGTCGACTGGCCGTGAAGGCGACTTCGATCAGATCGCCGCGATCACTGCGGAAATCGACAAGCTCAAATCGCCAATGGGCCGTGTGAGCGTGAATCCGCAGAGCCGCCTCGTGATGGTGTACGACACCAAGGAAGCGGCGGACAACATCGGCAAGCTGCTCAAGCACGAGAACGCGATCTCGACGCGTCAGGTGGCCATCACGGTCCGTACCATCCAGATCGCGCTGAATAGGGGTAGCCAGGCGGGCGCGAACGCCGACGTCGTGTTCAACGCGATGCACGCCGGTCTTGCGCGCTACGCGATCAGTTTCACGTCGCCGACTTCGCTCGCCTCGGGCGGGGGCGCGGTAGGTGTGTCGGTGCTGCGCCCCGATGCACCGTTCTCGGGCACCAATGCTGTCGTGAACGCGCTGAACCAGTACGGTCGCACGGTGCAGGACAACACGATGACCAAAATGACGCTCAACGGGCTTCCGGTATCCGTGGCGTCGTTCAAGAGCGACGACTACCTGCGATCGACCACGCCGTCGTCCGGCTCGTTGACCGCGACCTCTGGCGGTGTACCGGGCTTGACGCCGGGCACGATCACAACGGGCGATTTCGTGAACGTCCTTCCGGCCGTCAACGACCACAACCAGATCGTCCTTGCGTACTGGGCGGACAGCTCGAAGCTGAATGGCCCGTTCACCAGTGCGGGTGCTGGGTCGGGCCAAACTCAGCAGCAAATCCAGCTCGCACACACGGTCGGCACGAAGGACGACCAAACCATTGCGCTGTCTGATGGGCAGACGATCGTGCTGTATGGCGCGATCACCGATCAGGCAGACAGCACGACGAATGCAGGTATCGCTGGAATCACGGGTAGCTGGAACAAGGCAAAGTCATTCCAGGTCATCATGCTGAAGGCGACGGTCGTCCCGTCGATGTGATGACGATGATGCACATCACGGAACCATTACCGACTGACAAGCGCTCGCGCCTCGTCTTCGGAATCGACTGGCGGGCCTACCCGGTGAAGGGTGGGAAGTCCGAGCGCCGACGCTATGCCGATGCGTTCGGTGCAACGCACTACGTCGAGTTCAAGGTTGGCACCGAACAGATCGGCGGCTTCGCGATGCCGGACCTGTCGGAGATGAAGGGCGCACACCTGTACTCGGGCGCGGCGCGTATCGCGCTGCACGACCGCATCAAGAGCCGAACGGCGGCGTTGGTACTCCTGCAGGACGGTCTGCGCGTCTACACGGTGCTCGTCGTGCGTGGTGCGGTGCGCAGCGACGAAGTGCTGACGCCTGAAGCGGCACAGTCGCGTCGCCTTGAGATCGAGCAGGAATGCCTCAAAGGCAACCTGTCGCTTGTGACGCTTGGCACGGGCGATCGGATCGGCGACGTCGACGAGCCGTTCCAGGCGAGCGAGCTGCTGGTAAACCGCAAGGTGGGGCGCCTTGCGAAGCTGCCGGTATCCGTGCCGACCATCATCCCGGTCGCAGCAATCATCGTAGGTGCGGTTGTTGGCGTCCCGAAATTGATGGACCTGCTTTCGCCTCCAGCGCCACCACCTCGCGCACCAACGTTCGCCGAACAGTATGCGACGGCCGTGCAGGAAACTTTCGCAAAGCCGCAACCGCGCGCATCGGCGCTTGCGCCGGCGTTGCTGGCGGCCGTGGGTGCATCGGAGACGGTCATCAAGGGATGGCTGTTCCAGGAAGCGAACTGTCCATCCTCGGGTTATTGCACGATCGCGTTCCGCCGCAATGGCGGGACCTTTTCAGACTTCGAGCAGGCGGCTACCGCGGGCATGCGTCCGGTGGCATTCGCACGTGACGGTCTGACGCTCACATCGCGCGGCGCGGCGGTGCCTACCGTGGCGTCATTGGTCCAGAGCGAGTCAAGCAAATGGCCGACCGCACAAGCATTCGTCGAACAGTTGCAAACACCGCCACAACGGATGTCGGCCCAGCCGTACGAGCTGCGTGCGTACGGGTACACCGTCTCGCTGGGTGAGGCTCGCCCGCTCATTGCGGCCTCCGGCGCTGGCGCTCGCGTGGGCCGGCTGATCAAACAGGGCGAGTGGAAGATTGAAGGCTTCCGATGGCAGTCCGCGCTGCTGGCAAAGCTGCCACCCAACATGGCGCTCGAATCGCTAAAGGTCGAACTACGCCTCAAAGAGGGCGTGGGTCCGACGACCAGTAGCGATACGGGTGACTCGCCTTACGGCGTCCACTTCACCGCGCAGGGCAAATACTATGTCTTTGATTAAGCATGCACTCGTCGCGGCGGGCCTAGGCATGGCCGTGTCCGCTCATGCCGATCCGGTTGGCGCTCGACTCTCGATCGACGATATCGACCAGCTGGCGCGCGCCAGCGTTGTCCGCAGCCTGGGCGGAAACGCACCGGGTGCTGGCCTGTTGCCGCCGGGTGCGATGACGCAACCGCAACCGGGCATTGCTGCTAGCGCCATTGCTGCCAACGTCGCATCGAAGCCCATCGAAAAACCGCTTCGATCGGCCCGCGCGCAAGCGGAGCCTGTTTCGTTTCTCGGCGCATTTAACGATGAAGCGGGTGCACATGTCCTGTACTCGTATCGCGATGCGATCTATCCCGCACGCGTCGGTGCGAAGTTGCTCAACGGCTGGAGCGTGAAGGGTGTCGACGGCTACGCAGTCACGGTCGCCGAGGGCAAACGGACGTGGAAGGAGCCGATTCGCGGCGTCGCACCGATCCAGATGTCGCCGGCTACGGCTGCAATCCGCTCACTGGTAGATTTGAGCTCGCCATTACCTGCCGGCGCACCGCTGCCGGGCGTTCCCCTCGGAGGTGCTCAATGAGCCTCTTTGCGGATATGGATTCGCCGGAGCCGACCAAGCGGAGCTTCTTTGGCCGCCTCAAGGCGTGGAAGCCTGGATTCGTCGACAGTTCGTCCGCCACGACGCCAATCGTCGGACGCGAACCGACCGACGCAGGTGAATCCTCGCACATGGTGGAGCCACGCGAGCCGCGCTTCAAGACCACAAACAAGCCCGTCAATCCGCGACAGGCCAATCACGGCCAAGCGATGACGATGGGCATGGTGCTGCGCCGAGCGCAGGAGGAAGTTGAAGACGTCGCGGTCTTCGATGACAACGTTGGAGTGCTTCCTGCGGAAGACGTGCCGGTCGCGACGCGAGTTGCAACGCGTGAGGAAGCGCCCGGCTATGTCGAGCCGGACATTGCGGTGGTGGACATTGCGCGGACTGAGTCAGAAGTCGTGCCTGATGCGCACGTAGGGGCGCGTGCCGAACCCATCGACGTTCAGTCGGAAGTCCTTGAGAAAGCAGAGCACGTCTCTGCCGCGAGCGAGCCGGCAGACGAACCGGCAACCCGACCGGAGTCCGGATATGACGAGCCGCCGACAGTTCGGCGTATCGGAATGGATCTCGCCGAGGCACCGGATCTCGCGATCGAGACCGGGCGGCCGCGCCTTGTGTCGGCCGAATCGCTGACGTTCAAGCGGGTATTGTGCCAGCGTGACCCGAATGCAGCGCTCGCGGTGAGCGAGGCGGCACGGCGCGAGTTCATCGCGGTTGAGCTGCAGGCGGGCATCTCGATTGTGGTCGCGACGCAGCGGTTCCATGACGGCCAGCTCTATGCAACCTATCTGAAGGATCTCGGCCGTGCCGACATCTCGATTCACGAGGAAATGGTCGCGGAAGAGGACGTGATAGCCGCGCTCTACAGCAAAGAGAAGCAGCGCGCATCCAACTTCATACCGGAGGCGTCTCGTGCGATCGGTGCCTTTCGCGACGTCATCGAAGCCGCGACGGCATACGGCGCGGGCGATGTGCACTGGGAATACCGGGACTTCGCCGAAGACGTCGAGCTGCGCTTGCGGGTGGACGGCGACCTGTACTCGTATCGGAAGATGCCGAAGGCACTGGTGCGCCGTGCGTTGTCGGCGGCGTATCAGGATCTGGTCCAGCGCAACACTAATTCTGGCGAAACGTTTCAGCCCTCTGCGCCGCAGTCGGCGATGATCCCGCTCGTCGCACATATGGATATCGTCAATATCCGCTGGCAGAGTGCGCCGCTCGTCGGCGGGTTCGATGTCGCGCTCCGGCTGCTCGATGGCAACTTCAAGCACGTGAATGTGCTGCTGCCGCACGAGATGGGGCTGGAGAAAAGTCAGCTTGAGATCCTCGACAGCCTCGGCAGGGTGACCGGCGGTGCGACGTTCCTGACCGGAGAGACGGGGTCCGCGAAGACGACGTTGCTGCGCGCAATGTCGTATCTGGTGCCCAATCGAGATCGCATCAAGCAGTTCGCGGTCAACGAACCGTCCGAAGTGCCTGCACCGTGGCTATCCGACATTTCGATTCAACGGCGGCCGGGCGAGACCGAGGAGGATGCGAATCGGAAGATCGTAGAAGTGATCCGCACGTTGATGCGGATGGACCCCGATGATCTGACGATCGGGGAAGTGCGGGACTCTGTGCTCGCGGGACTCGTCGCGGAGCTGGCGCTGACCGGACACCCGGTCCGCGCGACCCTGCACGGCAACAGCATTATTGGTGCGGCGATGCGACTGGTGGGCGGCCGCCTGAAGCTGCCGATGGACGAGGTGGCGTCGGGAAGCTTCCTGAACGCGGTCGGCAACCAGAAGCTGATCCCGAAGCTCTGCCCGCATTGCAAGCGGCCGGCGCACGACGTGCTGACACCGCAGCAGATTGCGACGCTCGAGCGAAAGTTTGGTCTCGACCCGTCGAGCATGGCATGTCGGGACGAGGACGGCTGTGAGCATTGCCGACGCCCGGGGTTGTTCACTCGCTCGGGGAAAGTGGCTGCCGGCATCAAGGGGCAGACGCTCGCGATGGAGCTGTATCGCCCGACGCCAGAGTTCCTGGAGCGTGTCGCACTGCGTGACTGGCGCGGCGCCGAGCAAGTGTGGCGGACCGGCCGAAAAACGGACTTCGCGGACGCTGACATGACGGGCAAGACGGTCTACGAGCACGCGTTGTACAAGGCGTCGCAAGGTCTGATCGATCCTCGCTTCATCGATGAGTCGATCTGCGCGTTCGATACATATCGCGTCTTTCCCGATTCGGATGGGGTGCTTCCGTCGTGATCAAGGCCCTCATCTATTGGATCTTCATGGCGCTTCCAGCCAAGGAGCGCTTGCGTGTAGCGACCTGGCGATTCCGCGCGATGCGCGAGATGTTCTATCGCGAAACGCGACTCGACGTGGCGAAGAAGGGGTTGCGGAACAGCGAAACACTGCTCGAACGGTTGACCACCCTCGAACAGCGTCACCGCTCTCGCAAGAACCTGTCGTGGCCGGCGTTCCAGAAGATTGCTCAGCGCATGCGTGCCGGCGATGATTTCGCAACCGCGATGAAACCGTTAGTCCCGAGCGACGAGTTCGTGCTGCTCGAGTTGGCAGGCCAATCGCCGCGCGACGACGCAGCGATTCGCGGTCTCGAGCTAGCGGAGATGGCGGCGCACGCCAAGGGCGTGTTGTCCGCGACAACATCGATGCAGATCGCTTATCCCGCGTTCTTGATCGTCTACTTGTACGCGTTCTGTGTGCTGTTTGGTTCCGAGATCCTGCCCGCAACATTGGATGTTCAACCGCTCGAGAAGTGGTCGGCGTTCGGCCAAGTCATCTACGCGTTCGACACGTTTTGCGCGGACTACTGGTGGCTGACAAGCGCCGTTGTCGCGGGCTTGGTGGTCGGCTATTTCCATACGCTCAAGCGTTGGACTGGAGAGCAGCGGAACAAGGTCGATGCGATGCCGTTGATGTGGCGCAATCGACGTGACCTTCGTGCCGCGCTCTTGATCGTATCGCTGGCCGGCCTGTTTGACTCGGGCCTGACACTGCGTGCGGCGCTAGACAGGCTCACGAAGTCGGCGGAC
This sequence comes from Burkholderia sp. Ac-20345, assembly GCF_017104825.1. NCBI lineage: Bacteria > Pseudomonadati > Pseudomonadota > Betaproteobacteria > Burkholderiales > Burkholderiaceae > Burkholderia > Burkholderia sp. Ac-20345. The sequence continues at coordinate 22,354 of NZ_JAAGPO010000004.1, forward strand.
CCGTGGATGCGTTGGCACCTGCGCCGGATGAGTACGCGGTTGACTGCGAATCCCGACAAGCCGATGCAGGCGCTCGACACCGGGATCTTCTCCGAAGCCACGATCGACATCATGACGGACGCGGCCGGCCGTGATCAGTTCGTCGAGTCCATCAAGGAGCTCGGCCAGCACTCGCTGTTCCGTGTGGTCGACGCTGTAAAGCGGAACGCAAAGATCACCCATTACGTGCTGTTAGGCGCAGCGGTTCTGCTGTTTCTCGTATTCGGCCTCGGTTCGTACTTCGCAACAGGTGCGGTCGCGTTCGACGGTGCGTCCACTTCCCTCAACCAAAAATTCTAGGAGCAAGCGACATGAACAAGACCAACAAAATGAACGGAGTCAAACGGCCGCACATCGGGAAGGGGCGCCGCAAACAGAAGGGCGAGCTGTCGCTTGTCGAAGCAGCGGGCGTGATGGCCGCGGCCGCGCTCATCGCGCTCGTCGTGTATATGGGCCGCGGTTACGTGATGGACCGGATCCACGCGATGCAATTCAAGAGTGAGGCGCAGTACTTCGTCAGCGGTATTCAGGACGCAACTGCCAGCGAGATCGATTTCTCGGGCGTCACGATGTTGTCGCTGACGCAAAACCGGGCATTCGACACGGCGGGTCGTCGTCTGAACAAGACGTCCGGCGCGTTGACGGGGATTTTCGGCGGCGCAGTGACGGCGGCGCCGGCGACCGTGACGGCGACAAACGATGCAGTCGCGGTGACGTACCCGATTCCGGCCACCGTGTGCGCGCTTTCGGCCGATTCAATTTCCGAGGCATACACGCAGGTGAAGGTGAACAACACCACGATCTCGGGCCCTGCGACAACATTCAACTCCGGCACAGCGGCGACGGCGTGCGCGTCGGCCGGTGCGACTGCGAGCGTCGTCCTGTACGCGACCAAAGGCAACTAAGGAACGGCGATGCTCAGCATCATTGAAGCCGTGATCGTGCTCGTCGCTACAGCGCTTATGACGTTACAAGGGATCCAGCACGACGTCGAAAAGCGCCGGCAAGACGTGCTGAGCGTCGAGGGGAAGAATCAGGCGGTGATCAATGCCGCGCTGTCGAAATGGGTAACGGACAAGTACGCCTCGTTGGTTGGGCAGATGGTCGGGTCGAAAGCGACGGCCATCACCCCGCCAACGGTCGCTGATTTGAGGGCCGGGGGATATCTGAAGGCCGACTATGCGACCGGACCGATCTGGGGCGGTAGCTACATGGTCCAGATGAGCGTCGGCCCGGACAACTGTTCGACCGGATCGGGGTCGTGCCAGGTGAGCTACGTCTTCTATTCGTCGCGCCCCGTGACCCGACTCGGTCAACCGGACGTCTCAGGTGCGGGCGTCGTGGCGCAAGCGGCCGGTAACGACTTCGGGTTCTCGACCAGCCAGAACCCGGCGACGATCAAAGGACTGAATGGAGCGTGGCAGGCGGTCAATCCGGTGCCCGGTGCGCCGGCAGCCATTGTGATGGCAACAAACGGCCCATCGTCGGACGGGAACTCGGTGTTTATTCGGCGCGATGGCTCACTGAAATGGACGGGGAGTCAGGACGTCAACGGAGTCGATCTGCACAACGTGGGCAACATCGATGCGACGGGCACGATCGCCGCGCCGACGCTGGCGGCGTCGAACGTGGCCGTGAGCAACGCGATTCGGACGCCTGGAACGCTGAATGTCCAAAACGCGGCGGGGACAGCGCCTGCACCGATCAACACCGGCGCGGCGACCGTCAACGGCAACGCGACCATCACCGGAACGGCGACCATCGGTAATGTGGCGTGGCCGCGTACCGCGTGTGCCGGGACGGCGCTCGCCTCTGCGGCTGACGGCTCGGGGATGGTCCTTTCTTGTCAGCGCGATCCGATCAGCGGCTCGCGCGTATGGCTGCCGATTGGCGGGTCGTGGCAACAATACGCGCGTTTTGTCGTCGCCCACGGCTCCTTTGTGCCCGCGCCAAGTTGTAACGCTGGCGGCACACCCGAGATTCTGCTCGCGCCTCAGGGTGTCTACATCGATCCGACGGCCGCCCTGAACTTCACTCCCAGCGGCGCAGGCCCCTGGACGATCGCCATTACGGACGGGAGCGGTAATCCCATCGGGGTCAACGCTATCGCCACAACGTACTGTGCCTACTAGGAGTGGAACTTGAGAATATTGAGTAAGGTCGTGGTGCTCGCGACGGCGGCGTGGGCGAATCTGGTTTTCGCCGGGCCGGCGCGCTGCTCCTATGGGAATCAGGACTCGACCTGCGTCAACCCCATCCGGTCAGCGCCGATCGCGCAGCCGCAATGTTCGACGGGCGCCGGATGGACGACCGTGTCGGCGTCGGTCTGGCAGGGTTCGCAGTGGTCCGCGCCGCAATGCAACTATCAGGCGCCGCCGACGTGTCCGAGCGGCTATGACCAGCAATCGGCGCCCGTTTGGAACGGTTCAAGTTGGGTGGGCATCGTCTGCGCTCCGCAGGCTCCGCAAGTGACCCAGGCTGATCAGCAGCAGGCTTGCGCCAATGCAGCGGCAGCCTATGGAAAGTTCATCAATCCAGTGTCCGCGTTTCGCGGCCCCCAATCCGAGACAACGAATCAAGTTTCCAACGACATCAACACGCAACCGGCTCCGATGATTTGCCAGGCCCCAGGTACTGGCTTTGGCAGTGCAGCTTACGGATACTGGCCGCCGACCAACGGACCATACGACGCATACAAAATTGGATTCAGTACCTACACCGATCCTAATAGCGGTAAGGTTTTTGGCGGGAGCGTTTTGTTGATGGCGTGCATGCTAAACCGGGGATCGGCACAAGTTGTTGGATTCATATTGTCTCAATCTCAAAACGCCACAGGAGGGCCCTGCGGTGGTGGCCGTTAAGTTGATGAGAAAGGCTAGCGCCGGACCGCGGACGCAAAAGAGGTGGATCACATAGCGTCTCGCTTTTCGAGACGCTGGACGTAGCGATCAACTGGAAAGAAAAAACCCCACGTCGAAAACGTGGGGCTCTTATTGAATTCAACGACGGTGAGTTAGTTGGTTAACTTCCCGTCGTGAACGAGCCGGTTCGGCTGAACGGAGTGCCGTTAATGGTCCCCGAGAGCGATACCGAATACTTGGTGTTCGCAGCCAGCGGCGTCGCAGAATAAGCGCGCGCTTCAAAAGCTTGAATCAGCTTGTTCGTGTCATTCGTCGAATTGAGCACTTGCAGGTTGATGACACTACCTGACGTGTCGATCAGGGTTCCGGACGTCAGGACAACCGTGTCCCCTGGATTTGCTGATACGGCCACAGTCGGTCCCAAAGTACCGTTCGTGTTCGGCGGGGTGGGGGTTTCGCCGACGACCTTATACGGAACCCCGGTTGCGCCATCGCAAGGGAACATCAGCGGAACGCTACCGTTCATCGATTTCAGATTCGCGACCGTGATGACGCCGTGTGCTTCGGGGAAGCCGTTGACCGTCGTTTCGTTCCAGCCAGCGCCGATCTGCGTAACCGGCCACACGAAAGCCCCAACGTGATATACGCCACTGGACCATGCGGTGGCGATGTTCGTCCCGTAGGCCGTTTCGCTCAACGTGGCGTTCGTCCAGTACCCCGCGCTTTCGCCTCCCATGAAGACCGTGCTTGCCGGATAGCCGGCGTGCGTCGCGCGATCTGCATATCCGGCGCCAGTAAAGCCCGGATTGGTCGCAACTTCACTGTCAGTAATCGTGCCACCGTTCTTGCCGATGTAGTCAGCGTGCGCTTGCGACGCGGTATCAAGAAGCGTGTTTTCCGTCAGCGCGGGGAAGCCACATGTCTGGCGCTGTTGGTTGATCGTGTCGAAGATAGCCCGCTGCGCGCTGCCCGCAGCGTATTGCGCCGGGGAGACATTGCCGCTCGACGCTGTCGGGGGCGGCGTGGGGCTACCGGACGACGAGCCAGCCCCCGGCGCACTGCCGCCGCTATCACCACCGCCGCATGCGGCGAGCGTCAGCAATGTTGCGATCGAAACAGCCGAGAGGCCCATGGTCGTGATTTTCGTCATTGCCTTGTGTTCCTTCTTGTTGTTGGGCATGCCCCTCGCACACCCTTGATTCCATCCTACCGAGCCGGCGCCGAAGTCAAGTTCGCGCTGCCGACGGCCCAATTTTTTCGAAACGGCTCGGGCCAGCGAAAAACCGCCAATTCTAATTTACGGTTCGATTACATCAGACTTAAGGGCGAATCCGAAAAAAACCGCCTGTCGGCGGGTTATCAAGATCGTATTCATCTAGCCCTTCGGCGTTTCCAGTGGAATATCCGCAACGCGACAAAGGCAACGCCTAACAGCACCGTCGACTTGTACGGGATTGCCGTAGAGACGGCTGGAACGACCTGCGCACCCACGTACATGCACGTGAGCGCGACCAGCACCTTTCCGACCCATGGCTTGACGAGGAGGCCAAGCCACGCGGGCGGTTGGCTGCCAACCCAGTCTGGATAGGCATCGTTGATCTGCTCGAGCTCGAACGACTCCATCTGCGTTTCGCGGCGTGCTTGGTAGAAGCGTTCGTATCGCTCAAATCGGCCGTCACCACGACCGTTGAGCCAGGCGGCATTGCTATCGGCGACCAGGTAGGCGAAGTCGTCCATCGCTGGCCTAGTGGATGTAGAGCGCTGCCCAGGGCAGTGCGGCTCGGACGTCGATGATGACGCGCCCATCGGCCTCGGAGTAGTACTGCTCGGTCTCGGCGTCGTACCACGCGAACTGCGGCCGACGATCGCCGTTGATCACGATCAGGCTCGCGGGCAAATCGGGGAGGGCGGCCGAGCCCGGACGGTCGTTAGTGTGCTTCATTGCGTACCCTTGCTTTGCCGCCACGTCGCTTTGCACCGAGCTGGCCGGTGCAGGCCGGGCAGTCGAAGCTATGGTGCATTTCGATTTTCGTGTCGTTGTTGCTGACGATGTACTCGGTCCGGCAGGTCCGGCACGGTGCGATCGTGAGCCGGTTGTCTGCTGCCATTGCCCGAGTCAGGTTGCAGCCCCGGTCAACCGAGATTACATGCTGGCCGCCGAAGATCTGCTGATAGACGTCGTTCGTTGCGATCAGGGCTTGCGGCGCGTTGGCGCCGGCCGCGAGCGCCGCGCGATAGAGCCACGTGAAGATCGTTCCGTGGAGGCGATTGGTCGGTGTTTCAACGAACCAGTTCAGCGAGTTCGGCGTGTTGCCGCACGGCGAGCTGGTGCCGTGCATCTCGACATACTTTTGGCGCATCGCGTTCTGATTCAGACGAAACAGGCTGGCGGCGGTCGATGCGCGGCAGCCATACGCCATCAGGGCGTGAGCGTACGTCTCATTCTTGTCGCGCGGCAGTCGCAGTTCGCTCCATCCGGCCTTGCCGGGCGCGCTATTCATCCGAATTGGCGAGGTGGCCATGATCTGGTGGGCAACCATCTCGTCGGTCAGATCGCTGGCGGTGAACTGATACCAGAACGTCGGTGAGTTGAAGCGCCAACGGAAGAGTGGCAGACCGTTCATTCGGCCGAGCGCAATTCGCAGCTTATAGGGCGGTACAGACGCAAGGTAGGCGGCCACCTCGGTTGTGATCCCGAGCAATGGGGCAGCGAGCACGCTGAGATGAATGACGCTCGTAACCAGATCGAGGAAGACCCGGTTGTGATGCTCGACGGAGAACTTGGCGAGTGCATCCAGCGGCGGAAGCTTGCGAAACAGCTGATCGACCGCGACGGTTGTGGGCGTGTCGTCGACGAAGCAGCGCCAGTCTTCGACCGACTCGAGGGTCGGGGCGACCATCAGAAAGGGTGTGCGCAGAAGGTTGCGCAACGATCCCTCGTTGTGTTTGACATGGTCAATCTCTTTGCGCTCGACGGCCAAGATCTCGTTGAAATCCCCGTCCATCTCAAGCAGCCATTTCATCTGGCCGACGAGGTCAAAGTTTGCAACCTGAATGTGCTCGGTCAGCCAGGTTGGTACGTACAGTCGCCCGATCGAACGGTAGGTCTCGCGCGAGTTTTTCTTTTCCATTTTCTATCTCTCTTCTACTGCACAACAATGTAACGTGGCCCGTTTAAATCAGGCCTTTGCGGCCGCCGTCACCTCACCATGGAATTTGCCGATCAGGTCGCTGAATGCCTGAAACAGTGGTTTGAACCGGGTCGGATTTCCGTCAGCGGTCGCGAGTAGCTGGGCGCTGTGGTAGTCCTGCACGAACGAGCTGAAGGTGTCGATCAGCCCGCGGATCTTCTTCTCGAGCACTTCGCCCGCTTCTATCGCCGCGCGGTGTTCCTGGGCACGCGCCTCAAGCTCCGAAAGTTGCGCTTGGGCCTCTTTAAGCTGAGCGTCGGTGGCCTCGAATTCGGCGAGCTTCTTCGTCATCGCGTCTTGCAGGTTCGCGTAGGAATCCGGCAAGGTCGGCACCGGAACCTCGGTCTTGATCGGGTTGGCCTTGAGCCTGACGATCTCGGCGGTGAGCTGCTCGACCTCGCGTTCCGTGTTCGCGAGCGTCTGCTGAAGCGTGGCGACCTGTTTGCCGGACGAGGCGAGTGACACTTGCGTCTCTTGCGCCTTCACTTTCTCGCGGGATTGTTCCTGCTTGACGTTCGTGAGCTCGGAGGAAAGGCGGTCGATTTCGTTTTGTGCGTCGTCCAGCTTCCCCACGGTGGCGGTCAATTGCGACGTCGCCTCTTCAATGCTGTTGTCCTTGCCGGCGATCTGATCCCGCAGCGATGCGATGAGGCGTCTGACTTCGCTCTTGGTCAGGTTGGGATCCTCGCGCCTGGCATCGATCACCTTCTCGACAACTTCGTCGCTGATGTGATTGTGGACGAGCAGCGACATGTCACTGTACGTCAGCATTTCCACGGCGCCGATGTTGTTCGAGAACTTGTTGTAGCAGCGAATGTAGAGGCTGACGGACGACTTCGATTTCTGGAAAACCTTGGTAAGGAATGAATAGACGAGCTCGGCGCCGCGGTTTTTCACCTTCTGGTTGTCGCCTTGGGTGCTCACAAAATGGCCGATGACGGACGCGTGAATGTGGGCAAAGTTGCCGCCGATCCGCATGTGCTCCTGCAGGATCTTGCGAGTCGAGTGGGCGACCTCCTCGCTTTCCTGAATGATCATTCTAATCAGACCGTCCGGCAGGCCGGCGAACGTCTCGCGGGCGGCCGTGCTGAGTTCGAGCTGGTCCGGAATATGCGCGAACGTCGCCTGCAGTTCGAGTTCGCTATCGGTCGGCGACGGATCGTCGGGGACGGTCGGATTGAAGTTGTCGTCGTCTTCAGGGTTTTTTGGCGGTTTCTTGGACAAAACGCTCTCCAGTAGAGGGGGGCCTTCCCTGGCACGGGCTAGGCAGCATGTCGGATCGAGCAGGGCCGTCCGACGCAAGCGAGACTTGGGGTTGCACCAGCTTACGCGGCGCTCTTCAGCGTCAAGGGTCGAAAGCTGCACGAAACAATGTGTCTTTCGAGGAAATGGCGCTCGCCGACAATCTGAAACTAAAAGTTACAAATTGTTAGAAAATGTAAGACGGTGGTCATATGTTTACGGATGAATTTCCGGCAACTTTATGGCGATGTGCGGACAGAGCGATTCCGGTCGGGTCGTCGACACTCAGACGACGCACGACTTCCCACGCGGCCGAGACGTTGATGTTCGGATTCCTGGACTTCACGTGGCGGTCTCGTTGGGTCCGCAACCAGTAGCCAAGGTCGCGCAGGGTGACCAGGCCGAGGGGGAGGTCGGGGGAAAGGGTGCAAGCGTCATGAGAGAAAACGCCGAGGCCCTGCACGTTCCACGTCGCCGGCAGCGTGCCACGCAGAAAGGCGAGCTTCGCGCGGTTCTGGCTGATCGGCGAACGACGTTCCTCCAGCCTCCCGCCGGGCAGGTGGCACACGAGGAGATCGGCAGTCCGGCCGGGCAGGATCGACCCGGCCCAGTTCTTCGTCTCGAGGACGAAGATGCCGAACGGTGTGACGACGAGGTGATCGACCTCGGCAGTCGGAAACTCGGTGCCCGGCGCATGAAGCAACAGCAGCGCGGTCGGGTGCACATAGAAGTCGTTGCCGCAGAGCTGGGACAGGATGCGCCGCAGTTCGTCGAGAACGCGTGCCTCGCCCGCATCGCCCGATGCCTGGCTCCGAGTCACCGGCGGCGTGGACCGGCCAGGCGGGTGAGATTTCGCGTACTGCTTGTACAGTGCCCAGGCACCGCAGAGAAGAAAGATGGTCCAGACCATTTGGATGCGCCTCGTTTGTTGGAGTGACGCGTCCAGTTTGTCAGCGATTTTTCGAAGTCAAGTTCCGGAGAAAGCTATACGATTTTCTGGAGCATTCTCGGTTTAGCCCCACAACCGGTTGCGTTGCGATGGCGCCGCCAAAGCTGCACGCGATTGGCGAGCATTCCGCGCGGCCGGTGCTTCTGCGCGGCTTACCCTACCTCTATCACGCGTTCCTGACGCATCGACCTTCCTGAGCCAACCGGCTCTGCCATTTCGCGGCTCGCCCGCGCCTTCCCAGCAATCGGCCCTGAGCTATTTCGTGCGATGACCACGTGGTCGCGGACGAAAGCGCTTCGCGCCGATTTCCTTGCTCGTTCCGAGCATCGAAACCACCGGGCGTTGTCCGGACATCCCCTTGTTCAATTTTCTCTGGAGAGAAACATGTTGAAGTCCCTGTTCAGCGGCGCGTTCAAATCGCCCGGCAAGTTCCTCGCTCTGTGCTTGGTGCTCTATATCGCCGCGCACTCGATCTTCGTTACGCTGGCCGTGGTCATTGCCGCATTCCACCACTTCAAGAGCGGCGCGAAGAGTGGTCCGCGTTCGTCCGAACGTGAAAATGCAGACCGTCACAATGTCGACGACGCTCAGCAGCATGCAAAGCGCGATCACGCCGTAGCGACACGCTCCGACGTGCAAGCACCGCCGGCTCCGCAACGGCAGTACGCGAAATCGGCAGTTGTCATCCCCATGAAGGCGCGGTCAGGTTCGATCGGCGCCCAGTCTCTGAAGACGGGCACGAAGTAAGTTGCCCCAATCCGACCGTGCGAAGCAATTCGCGCGGTCGCCCCATCTCCCACCGGGAACCACGTTCCCGGCAAGGGGAATGAGGTGCCCGGTCGATATCCGGAGCACGCTCATGGAACCGCATGTGGCTGGTTGGCAGCTCGACATGTTCGGCACTGCATCGCCGATTCTCATCACCCCACCTAAACCCGATCCGTTGCCGAATCCCGATGTCTGGGAGCCGCACGTGCGGGAAAAGCTCGCCGAGGCGGTGGTCTTCTTTGCCCTCGACAGCCGACATAGCGACAACGTCCCCGAGGCGTTGATCGACTGCGCCGAAATGCTGCATCAACGGCTGTGCAATCGTCAGGTCGACAAGGCCGACTATTACGCGACGCTGGGCTGGATCATGGAGCTTTGGACGGGAGCAATTCCGTACCGGGTCGTCTGTGCGCTTGGCCGGGTAAGGCCACGCGCCATGCAGGACGCGATTCGCGACATTCCGCTGCTCAACTATGACTTCAATCGACTCAATCGCTGGTGCAGCGGTCAGCTGTCGCTGGAGGCGCAATGGGTGGCGTAGCGATGTTCTTCACGCGCATGCTGGCGCAAGCATTTCCGGGTGGCCCTCGGGCTTCCACGGGACCTCAACCGCCGGCGTCTGGCAGTGGTGAACGCACGGTCGGCACGGGCGCGTCCAACGAAACGTTCGTCACGATCGATGGGATTGCCCACCTGTTCGTCGACGAAGGCGACGGCGTGGTCGAGTTCGTGCCGGCCTTCGACGATGCACCGGGCGACACGATGTTCGGCACGAAGATCCTGCCGGCGTTGGCGCCGCATTGGGCGTTGGCGCACGAATACACGACTCCGTTAAAGGATGCGATCGCAACCGCGATCCGTCGCGAAAGCGTACCGGCGTCTCCCGCAATGGCCGCTACTTCAACCACTGCAGCCACGGACCGTCGGGCGCCGCAGCCGTCGGATGCGCAGCAATCGGCATCTGACCATGAAGACGACCAACATCGCGCATCGCCAACATACCAATCTAGTCGGATCCGGAGTCAGCGTGGTGGCCGTGACGACTCGTCGCGTTCTTCCGCTGTTGAAGGCCGGATTACGTGTTGGGGCGAAGAAACCTTCCCCGATCGTCGGCCTGGCAAATCTCGCTCCTATCGTTCGTTCGCACTTCGTCTCGAGACGAGGGGCGGGGAACAGGTGTTGCAGGGCGAGGGCCTGAAAGAAGCGATCAACGAGTGTGGTTGTCGCGTCGGAGACATCGTCTCTGTGAAGCGCCTGCGCAAGATCAAGGTGCCGGCGTTCCGCAAGGAAGACGGTTCACCCATTTACAAAGACGGCCAGCAAGTCATGTGGGACAAGTGGCTGTGGTCGATTACCAAATGAAGGAGTTTTAGATGGCATCCGTCAACAAAGTGATCATCGTCGGCAACCTCGGTGCCGACCCGGAAGTGCGCTATTTGCCGAGTGGCGACGCGGTTGCAAACGTGCGTGTCGCGACGACCGACCGCTACAAGGACAAGGCCACCGGCGATTTCAAGGAAATGACCGAGTGGCATCGCATCTCGTTCTTCGGCCGGTTGGCCGAGATCGTGAGCGAGTACGTGAAGAAGGGCAGCTCGATCTACGTCGAAGGCCGGATCCGCACGCGCAAATGGCAAGGCCAGGACGGGCAGGACCGTTACTCGACCGAGATCGTCGCGGACCAGATGCAGATGCTCGGCGGTCGCAACAACGGCGGTCGTGGTGAAAGCGGTGGTCATGGTGGCGATGGAGACTTCGAACAGGGTACGCGCCGTCAGGCGGGTGCTCCTACATCGCGGCCTTCGCCCAGCCAACCGCCGGGAAATGCCTCGACGCGTCCGCAGCATTCGGCGCCCCCGCCTGACCAGACGCGCTCGTATGGTGGCGGCGGCGGTTTCGACGAAATGGATGACGACATTCCGTTCGAATCGTGGTACCCGCGCAAAGCGTGGGCTGCGCTCTGATCCCGGAAAAGCTCACCATCCTGTTTCGCTCTCCCGTTTTTTCTCACCTTTAGCGTGCGACGTGCCTTCGGGCACGTCACACGCCGTCTTTCTTCCCTTCCGCATTTCTCTGTCCATCTGACGTTGCTGAACCAAGCCGACGCGCTCTCGCGGGGCTTCGTTGAGCAAGCGTTTCTGCGCCTGTCTCAGGCATCGAAAAACCCGCAGTCCAACTGGAGAGATCCGTGAACGTGAAGTGCTTGTGCCTTTCGTCCCGTTCGGGGCTCTCTGTGTCGCGTCGATTCGACGCGACGTTGGAGACCACTGCGGCCGGAAGGTTTGGTGATCCATCTGTGCCGGCCATCCGCGTGATGGCGGCACGCATTTCCGCCGTCTGGCGAATGGAGGACGAATCATGCGTGAGCTGAAAAAACTGGTTCTCTCGAACCTGGACTGGCCGAACATTTTTCCGCTGTACATCGACAGCCGTTTTCTGAGTGGGAAAGGGCGGTGGTGGACGTGTCCGCTTTGCGATGGGGAAGAAACCTTCCGGATCTATCCGGCTGAAAGAGACCCCAACGGTGGTTGGCATTGCGCCCGCTGCCTGGAGGGTGGTACGGGCGTGAAGCTGATCCACCAGGTGACCGGCAAGCCGTATCGCGAGATCTACTACGAGCTCGAGACCGGCAACTACAACGGCGGGATTCCCGCTGCCGTGGTGCACAAGGCGAAGCCTGTCCAGGTCCGGCCTGAGAAGAGCGACGAGCAGAAGCGTCGCGAAATGCAGGCTGCATGGGATGGTGCCGCTCCGGTGACTGCGGATTCGCCCGTCTGGACTTATCTGTCAGCGCGGATTCCCGGGCTGCGGCCCGAGTGGATCGGGCGCGACGTGCGCTGCCACCCTGGCATGGAGTACGTCGACGCCTTCGGCAAGAGGCAGGGCAAGTTTCCTGTGATGCTCCAGCGCGCGCGATCGCAGGCAGGTAAGCCGCAGCGTGTCCATCGCACCTACCTCACGGTCGGTGGTGAGAAGGTTCCCTTCCTCACGAAGAACGGCAAGGCGCGAGCGAAGCTGGAGATGAGCGCGCCAGCCGGGAGTTTCGGTTCGTCGGTGCTGCTCAACACGACGCGCTCTCGCACGCTCGCTCTGGTGGAAGGCGCCGAAACCGGTCTTGCGGTTGTCGCCCGATATGAGAATCGCATCGAGGTCCGCTGCCTGCTTAACTGCGGCGGCCTGGAGCATGCCGATATCAACTGGGACGACTACGACCACGTGATCATCTATGCCGATCACGACAAGGTCGACCAGCGGCGCGGTTTCCGACCGGGCGAGCATCACGCACAGGTCCTTGCCGATCGCATCCGCGCGCACGGCAAGCGCGTTTCGATCGTGAAGTCGGTGGTCGAGGGCGTGGACTTTTGTGACGTGTGGAAGCTGCAGTACCAGCGGCGGGCGCAACAGCGTGACCTTGTGCGAGCCAGGCAACTGGCGCGTGAAGAGACGCGGAAGCGAAACCTGACGCGAATCCGCAGTAGCGGGATGTGCGCAGCAATGTGACTTTGACGCCGGCGTTCGCCGGCATTCTTTTTCTTACCCGGTGGGGATACGTCCCCTCCGGGCCGTATTGCGCCGGGCCACATCACGAGGTGAAAGATGGGCTCGTTTCGATTGGTGCTGGATGAGTTTGAAGTGGTCGAGGTACCGCCTACGGCGGCACCTGAGGGGGCGGCGGACGTCTCGGAAGGTCCGCGCTTCGACGTGATCGACCGGCTGCTAAAGGGTGACGACCGCTATATCCTGCGGGATGAAGCATTCCAACCGGCGGTTGACTTCTGTATGGCTTGGCTCGACGAAAAGGCGAAGAGCCGAAAGCACTAAATTTGACGGCAAGCGGCTTCCCTTCAGGGAAGCCGCTTTTTTTTTGTTCAATCGCTCACGATGATCAGGACGAGCAACAGGATCATCTTGAAGATCCGCCACCCGCCACTTGCCCACATCGTTCCGATTGCTCCTACGAGGAGAAACGGGCTGGCGATGTCACCCGCGCCTTTCGTCTTCATGAAGGCGCCGGTCACAAAGAGCAGCGAGTACGCCAACATGAGAACGAGGCGGCGCAGGACAAACGGGAGGGCGCGGAAGCCGCGGGCGATCGCGGATAGCGCTCCGGTGACGGTGTTCATTCGCCGTCCTTGGTGTTGGCCATGTGGGCGTGCCATGCGGCGACGCCGTACTCGGTGGCGATGCCGACTGCCGCAACAGCGAGCCAAAAGAACGGGGACGCCAGCTTGTGGACCAACTCCCCGTTTCGGATCCAGTCGATCAGTTCCAGCATGGTTTTCTCCTTATGTTCCGGTGCGTGACGTGGGACACGTCTCGAACACCGACCTCGTACTGCCATTTTCTCAGGTCTGTACAAAAAGCAAGCCACGAAAAACGAACCGATGGACTGTCACGCCCATGCGCCGAGCTGATCGTGAAGCGACGGGTCAAATCCTGCGCCGTCAAAGCTTCCATCACCAACGTGGAGCACCTGAAACTCGTCGTTATCGCGGGCGGCCGTGGTGCGCGTCGGCGCAGTCTGGGGTAACTCGGACGTGACGAGCGGCGCGGCCGCCGCAGGCGATGCGGCGAGCACGTGCCCGGTCAACTCCTGACGAAGCGCCGATTCGGCCAACGCCTTGAGGACCGCAGCCCGGCGACGGGCCGATGGACACGCGCGCAACCGCTCGAACAGCAGCGGCGACACGAGCTCGTTGATCGTGATGGTCATCTCGATCTTGTCGCTCATGTCGGCTCCTTATCGGCGTTCGCGGGCGACGCTCGATTCCCCGACCAGCAGGAATCCCCGGACGTTCGCGAGGCACGGGGCGTCGATCACCTCGATGACTACGCGCGGGAACGCGTGACGTATGACGGACGCATAGAGTGCCGCGCCACCGCCGGACAGGATGATCGACCTGACGTTTGCTAGCCGGCCGACGTTGTTCTGCATTTCCTTCACGACGCCCGAGATCAACGGTTGCGCTTTCTCGAGATAGGGCGCGAGGTCGATGTCGTTGCCGTAGAAGAAGAACGGAGTCTGCTCGCGCAGCGCTTTGTCGATCCGCTCGATGTCCTCCACCGCATCACCCTGGTCGCGTGCGATTAGCTGCGCGATGCGCTGATAGATCTGCGATGCGCCTCCCGGCATGCCGCCGCTGCGCTTGTCGTCCATCGCGAAGCCGGTCGCGTAGACCCAGTCGGTCGTGAAGTAACCGACGTCGACGACGAGATGTTCGACGTCGCGGCCAAACCCGCCCTTCCGGTTGCTGGATGCGAGGACGAGCGAGCCGAGCGGCTGCGGGATCACCATCACCTTGTCGATCTTCACGCGCCCGGCGCCGAAATCCAGCGTGCCGGTGAAACGCGCCATCAACTCGGCCGCGTACTTCTTCAGGTTGTGAACGGGAAGGCCGAGCACCAGGCGTTCGATGTGCGTCACGCCGGCGAAGTGAATCGCACCGAAGAGCAGCGCGGCATAGTTGTTCGTGAGAATGTAGTCGTCCGCCAGTGCGCGGCCGGTGTTGCCGTATGCGGCCGTCAACGAAACGTCCGGGCCGACCTCGTACTCGACCTGATCGATCACGATGGTGGACACCTTGCGCGCGGTCAGTACGCTGTCGCCATAGCCGGCGATCGAGCGGCTGGCCGCGAGCGGCGCGAGGGAAGGGAACATGCCGGAGGCGACGGCGTTGTTCGCGGCGCGGTGCGCGTACTTCGTGTTGCCGTAGCCGACGTCGATAGCAAAGACAGCAGTTTTCAAGGGTGACTCCTTTGGTCGATAGTTTGAGATGGCAGGTGCAACGTCGAACCTGGAGTCGGACTTCGGCACGGCCGCAATTCGAAAGTCCGAGATAAAGTCGGACATTGAGAGCGAGCCGATTTCGAAGTCGGACATAAAGTGGGAGATTGCGGTGGCGAGCCCTCGAATCTCCCGGATAAAGTCCGAGATTGCGTGATTCAGTCTATCGAGCGCGCTGCGAAGTCAAGTTTTGGAAAGCGGCGCACTTCCCGCCAGCTTTCGCGCGGTCACGCGTGACAAATCGGCCTATTCTTGGCATCACCTACCGCGTCGTCGACGCATCGAACCCGAGCGCCAGGCGCTCACACTCCCCCTTCCGGCCCGTTCTGGGCCTCCAATGCAGTGCAATGTCCGGGCCGCACTTTGACGCGGCCTTTTTCTGAAGCAAATCAAGTACACAGTGGTCCACCTTGAGGACCCCTGGACAGTGCGATATCCATACGATTGGCGGCGGTTTGCCGCAATGGGACGCAATGAGGACATGTGGACACCGGACACCGGACAGTCCACGCGGCCTCGATTGCGTCTGCTCACGCCCTTTCAGCGAACGAGCTGGGTGCGTTCAGGAAGCCCGATACACCGCGGCCGACATGAACGTGCTTGGGGGCGGGGGAAATCTTGCGAACCGGAAAGACCGGTGTCGCGATTCCCTGATTGGAAGAACGAACGGTAGGCGCAGCCGTAACCCAAATGCGCAACAGGAATTACCCGGCACTTAGCCCGGCGTCGGCGACCGCGAGGATCGTCGGCGCCGAGACGCGCAAGCGTCAGGCTGGCAGGGTAGCCACGAAGCTGAACTGAGCGGAGTCAATCCGCGCAGCGCGTCCGACAAGCGGGCGCGAAATGATCGGCGACGGCTTGCGCGAAGCGCGGACTGCGTCGGTCATGGCAGCAGGATGGACAGTCGGATTGCATGCTCTTCCCATGCAGCGGGCTGATCGGATGGAATCGCTAAAGGACAGGAAGCAGCAGGACCGCGCCGGCGGATACCGGCGGGGCCGTTCGCGCGGGAGCGTGGGCGGTCGAGGGGTGATCCAGCGCGGCGCCAGGTAGGGGTGCACATGCGATGGATATCGGAGTCGTTGATGGGACGGCACAAGCGCTCGTGGACGGTAGGGTCCGGCCAACGCAGGGGAAGGTTTTCGCGGAGCGCTGATGCCCGATCCGCATTGTCGAGTGGACGTGGCGCGTGCTGCCGTCGCTACATGGCACAGCGCGTCATCGATTCTTGACGATGCCCCCTGCCGTCGTACGATGGTTCGTGAACTGGTGTCGGCGCTCGCACTGCATATCGCGGGCGAAGACTACGCGGAGCGCGAGATCGAGGCGGACGTCACGGAACCGTGCGGCGAGCCCTGCATGATCGGTTAACGCAATGAACGGTGGGTGGTTCCCGCCGGGTATGAGCGGCGTCGGCCGCAAGGAGTAGGTGTATGGCTGCGATCCTCAACGTTCGGGCTGTTGTGGGCCGCTATCAACTGTCGCCCGAATTCCGCGATGCCTTGCGGGTGCTGTTCGATCAGCACGTCGCGCAGATTCACAGCACCACGCGGATTAGCAATCGTCCGCTGTCGATCAAGACGCAGGAGTACCGGGCGACGGCGATCTGCAAGGCATTCGTCGAGCTGCGAGAGGGTGGGTTTGCTCTACAAACGCCATGGTCGTTGAAGAACAAGCACGTCGAGTACCTCGTCGCTCGATGGGTGAAGGATGGGCAGTCGGGCGGCACGATCGAGAACAAGCTCACGTACCTGCGGGCGCTCGCGCAGTGGTTGGGAAAGGCGAATCTCGTCGGCACGCTTGGCGACTACGTCGATCGACGCGAGGCGGGCCTCGAGCGAAGCTATGTGGCGACCGAGGACAAGTCGTGGGTGGGGAACGGCGTGGACGCCACGGCCAAGATCGAAGAGATCGCGCAGACGTGCCCATATACGGCGGTACAGCTCAAGCTGCAGGCAGCGTTCGGATTGCGCGTCGAGGAGAGCTTCATGCTGCGGCCGGTGGAAGCGGTGCGCGATCCGCACAACCTCGCGGTAACGCGCGGAACGAAGGGTGGTCGACCGCGGGAGGTGCCGATTGAGCGGAAGATCGCGATCCTGGAGGAGGCTGCACGCTTGAGTAACGGTGTCACGGGATCCACGATCCCGGCGGGCCGCTCGCTGAAGCAGTGGCGCGACTGGTACTACTACGTGCTCGGCAAGCACGGTGTGACCAAGAACGGGATCGGGGTGACGAGCCACGGGCTGCGCCACGAGTATCTGCAGACGCTCTATGAGGATGTCGCCGAAGTGCCGGCGCCGATCAAGGGCTCGTCAGCGCGGCCCGATCCTGCCGCACATGAGGATGCCAAGCGGCGGGTGGTCGAGGCTGCCGGTCATAGTCGAACGTCGAAGGCGAACGCCTATCTGTCGACCTTCACCCGGCAGGGCGAAGTGACGAAGGTGCTACCCACCGTCGATGAGGCGACGGCTGCGCTCGAGGCGGCAAATGGAAACAAGAGCCACGCCGCGGCCGCACTGGGCATTTCGCGCCAGGCGTTGTACCGGATTCTTGGCACCCGCGAGAGAGAAGCGGTTTGATCGAAGGCAGTGGTGCCGGCGATTCGTGTTGATCCCGGGCCAACGCACTGGCGGCCGGAATGCACCTGAATTTAGGCGGTGATACGGGGATTGCGATGGGCCGTGGCTCGATAAACTGAGTGTGTCTCTCAGGTTCTGGCACGGCCCTCGGAAATCGCTAGAACCATCGTTTAGCCGGCGCAAGCCGGCTTTTTTTCGTCTAGCGCTGGCGTTGTCGGACACCACGCACCAGTAGGTCGAGTAGCGGCCTGATCCGTGATGCGATTGTCGGATGCGCATGGAGGAATCGCGCGATCGGTGGCGACACCTGGTAGTACGCTCGGATCGCCCATCTGCCCGGCTTCGTGGTCCGCAGCACGCGGTCCCGGAACCGGCGGAGTGAGAGAACTTCCGGCGCATCGTAATCCCCATAGACGGCTGATGCGATGAAGCACATCCCGAACCGCTTGAATGTGGCCGCGCAATACGGACAGACGGAGCGCTCAGGACGTCCACGATGCGTAATGATGCGCGGCACCATCTTCTTCTTGCATGCGATGCATTCGACGCGGTCATCGCGGTGTTGATGGGCGGTCGCGCGAGCCTGTCGTTGGACGATCCGCACTTTGGCGGCACGTGGGCCGCGGTTGTTCGAAGTGGCGTCGAACTCGACGACATCCCCTTCGCGCGGAGCATCTGCGCCGATGACGTCACTGACGTGGAAGAAGTAGTCCGTGGCTGCTTCCCCGTGGATAAAGCCGTGGCCCTTATCCTTCGAGAACCACTTGATGGTTCCTCGCATAGTTTTAGCTTTCTAGTTGGTTGGTCGAATTCGCAATCATATCCGGCGGGATACGCCACGCCGCAGTTGCCGCCGCGCTACCTTGCTACCACCTGTCCCGGTCGGGCATTGCGTCGACCGCGATCGCGATCCGGTCTTCGAACAGAAAATCGCGATGCTCGCACGGAGAATGAATCTTCGGAAACTGGACATAGTCCTGTCCGTCGACTTCGATCCACCTCGCCAACTGGACGAGCTTTCGATATCGTCCAGCGTCCTCGAGCACGGGCGAGATTGGCCAGGTATCGAAAGTGACGACGGTTGCGTCGACGATGCGCTGGGCTAGCATTTTGAAGATCGGGCCGATCTCAGCCCAATTGCCTTCTACCCGCGACAGCATGTCGAGTACCAACTGCGTGTCGCATGCGCCGAGCTCTCTCTCGACCAGGCCACATAGATCTTCTTTCGCTACTGGAGGACGGCTCATGCGGCGATTCCATACTTCGCCGCACCTATCTTTCGCCGCCGTCTCATCGTCGGCAATGACTTCCCACTGGGTCGACATGCCGCAATCGGTGCAATAGAGGCACACCACGGACTCCGTTTGGGGGGCGTCGGGCGGGCGGGGTAGTACATCACCGATGCGCGGGGGACCGCCGAATCTGCCGAATTGGCTGAAGTCGAATCGGCGATTCTCGTCACATTCAATAAGTCGCTGGGATCGGCCGACGGTCGGCCGGCCGCCACAATGCTCACACGGATAGAGCTGTTCGATCATCTGTCGGAATGGATATTGTTTTCACGTCGCCGGCATTATTGCTGTTTTTGCACGCCGGCAATACCGAGAAAAGCGCTGATATTCCTTCCGGTAGTTGTTCGCGCTAGCTGGATTACGTGTTCGATGCGTGTTTCTCGGCGACGTGAATAAGGGACAGCAGCGCATGAGTCGACGTCCCAGACTCGTGGGTGTCGCCGGTGTTTGTCACGACGATGTGATTCGAATCGGTAGAAAGTACTCGTCGCGCGGACGGGTGATTGTCGACGACCCAAAAATGCCACATACGTGCGTAATGCCACCATGTGCTGGCCCGTTCCAACTCGTCCCACGACGCCTGGAACTCGAGGATCGCACCGAAGCTCGTGAAGACCGCGCATCGCATGCCAGGAGCATCGGTGACTGCGACGGCGAGTTGGCGGCCGCGTGAGATGGAGTCCGCCTGGCGGCATGCCATGGAGAGGGTGGGGAAACGCGGGCCCCACTGGTCTGTGCGGGAGACCGCGCGTTGGAGGAACAGCGCCTTGCCGTGCATTGGAAGCATCCTGTTGAGAAGTTGACTCCATCTTGCCGGGCGCACGGCGAAGTCAAGTTCCGGCAGTTCAACGCGCTACAGGCGGAAGTCGTACGTTGGCCAGATCGGTCTTGTCGATGTCCCACTCGACGGCGTGTATCCCGCGCGCGACGCGAAGGCGTTGCTTCTCTCGCTTGCGCGCTTCGTACTCGGTCAGGCCGTTCATGCCGTAGACCTCGATATGGGTGGGCGTCGGCGTGTCGGTGAGGATGAAGTCGGGCAGCATCTCGGCTCCGTCTTCGAGCCGGATCGGCTTGTCGAAGCTGCGCTCTTCGGCGATGAGCCGATTCGCCATCGCGACCTCGTGGATCGAATCGCAGGTGATGTAGGTGGCGGAACAAAGCATCGCGGCTAGATCGACCACGACGTGATGGCCCTTGGGCGTGCGCTCGATCAGGAGAATCGCGACCACGCGGGCGGTGTGGTCGCCGAACGCGCGTAGCGCGTGGCTGTACCGCTTCTCTGCGAGCGCGATCAAACTGGTGTTGCAGTAGTACGGCTTCTTGCTCTGGCGCAGGGTGATCGATCTGCCGTAAGGGGTGGTGCCGATGTGTGCGAGCTCGCCGACGACGAGGCCTCGATGGTTCGTGCCGTCGCGCTGGCCGACACGACCGAGGAACGCGTCAAATTCGGCATTGATCGCAACGCGATCTGCCTCCTGGAAACGACGCATGACGTGCAGAACCTGCTCGGCAGGCTCGCCATTGATCACGGCGTCACCGAGCTCGGCGAGGACACGCGCGTTGCAGACGCCCCAGTTCCGCGCCCGCTCTGCGCCAGACCAGCGATTGAGGCCGGCGACCTGCCAGAGCGCCTGCAGGAAGCCGAGGAGTGGGGCTGCGCGGCGTGAGGTTGTCGGTGCGCCAGGTTGCCGGGTGCCCTTGGATGCGGAGCCGACCGTGCGCTGCGTGAGGGCGACG
Organism: Burkholderia sp. Ac-20345; assembly: GCF_017104825.1. Lineage (NCBI taxonomy): Bacteria > Pseudomonadati > Pseudomonadota > Betaproteobacteria > Burkholderiales > Burkholderiaceae > Burkholderia > Burkholderia sp. Ac-20345. The sequence continues at coordinate 42,797 of NZ_JAAGPO010000004.1, forward strand.
TCGAGCTTCGCGCGCAAGCCTGCGGCGGTCGCGACGATTCCGGGCAGGGTTTTGCCAGCCTCGCTTCCGCCTTCGTTCGGTGCCTTGTGGAACGAACACGATTGGCGGTCGTGCAGCGGTCCTTCGTCCGGCCAGCCGGCGAGGTGCAGCAAGCTGCCGTATCGGCGGATCTGGAGGCGGAGAGGGCGCGCGGCACCCAGGCAAAGGCACTGCGCGTAACCCGGATTGATCTTCGCGCGCTCGAGCTGGTGTACGAAAGCAGCCGGATGCTCTTGGACATCATCAAGCGGCACGGTAAGGCCGGAGAAGAAGACGTTGTTCATCGGGTTTCCTCGTTGGTGCCGGGCGTCGTCATTGCGATCTTGGCCCCGCCCTTGTATTCGCGTCCGGTTGCCTTTTCGGTGAGGAACCACTCGCCGCTCGATAGGCGAGTCACGTGGCAAAAGGGATAGCGCTGCTCCATAGCGGATTTTTCGTCTTCGTCGCGTCGCATTCTCCCGCCTTCGCGCCGGCGTAGCAGGCGGGAGCACGTCCAGCAGATCGCGAGGAAGACCGCGATTGCACAGCCGGTGATCACCTTGTTGTCGGGGCTGAGCCTTGCGAAGATCGCCGCAAGGGTGAGGATCATCAGTGGAATGGGAATGAATAGGTTCATGGTCGGGGCGTTGAGCAGTCGTAGCTATCACTGGCAGCGCTGCTGTCCGAGGACGTCATTCTGAGGCTAGATCCATTCATTGATTGGTGGGTGTTCGAGTGGTGGCGGCACGTACTCCGTGCCGGTGTCCTTATCGATCAGGAGCCACTGGCCCTTGGAGAGCCGTTTGACGTGGCAGTGCGGATGGCGTAGCTGCATGATCCGAGCCGCGCGGCCGCGCTCGTACCGTTGCATGGTCATAATCACGACTCGGGCGGTCCCGGCGGCTGCGACCAGTAGCGCGGCAACTGCCGCGATGGCGATGTATTGCCACGCGGTGGTGCCGCCAAGCTGGGCGAACAGTTCGCCGGCGACGGTGCCGGGTACTGTTAGAGTCTGGAGGAACACTTTCGAGATGTGGTTGTGCGGTTGGTTTGAGGTGGACGACGGATGCGCTCACCTCAACCATGCAGCTGACGGTCAGGCGAGATCACCGAGAAAGCGCACCTGTTTTCTGGAGCTTTCCGCCAAACCCCACTCAACCGGTTGCGTGCATCCGCGACCTGCTTAAAAAATGAGCATCGCCCGACGACGACCGCTGGCCTTGGGATCGGGCGACTTATCCACAAGCTTGTGCAGCGAAATTGTGAGTATCTCGGCGGCCGGCCCAATTGCGCAAAAGCGTGCATGAATCCGGGCGCATTGCGCGCCAAGTCCATCCGCCCTTCGCTTTACCATCCGATCGACCTACCGCGTCTACGACGCATCGACTCACGGCCGCGCGCGGCCCACTTACTTCACCCCCAACGGGATCACTCCCGTCGGGCGTGCTCTCCCGTCCCCAATCTGGAGAGCACCATGTCCGTATCGATCATCCGCACGCTCGAGGTCGCGCCATGAGCCGCAAGAGCGCGGAAAGGAAGTTTGTTCGCGCGGCCGATCCGCACCAGGCCGAGCTCGTGAAGCTGATGAAGCAGTTTGGCTACGCACATCAGACGAACACGGTATTTGCCGATTTCGTCGAGATGGCCGCGATCGCGCTGAGCAACAGTGTCGACAAGCCGCAGTTCGATTCACGTGAAAAGCGCTACCTGGATATCGTCGGGAAATACAAGCCTGATGAGGTCCAACTGTTTGCTCGGATGTTCGCGGAGCTGACACTGTCATTCGAACATCGGCTTGGCGTCGACGACGACCTCCCCCCGGGCGCGTTACCTAGTCCCGGGAACCTGACGGACGTGCTTGGTGAGACGTACATGATGCTGGGCATCGGCAACGACAGTGCCGGTCAGTTCTTCACGCCGTACAGCGTCTCGCGCTTGATGGCCGGCATCACGATCGGCGGTCGAAGCGACGTCATCGAGCGGGACGGGTTCATGCGAATGCAAGAACCTGCATGTGGTGCTGGCGGCATGGTGATCGCGACGGCAGATGCATTGCTTTCGATTGGTCAGAACTACCAGCAGACCATGCATGCAACCTGCATCGACATCGACGCGCGCTGCGTCCATATGACGTACCTGCAGCTGTCGATGATGCACATCCCGGCGGTTATCGTGCATGGGAATGCGCTCACGATGGAAGTGTGGGGCATGTGGTATACGCCGGCGCACATTCTCGGCGGTTGGCGAGCGAAGCTCCGTCAGCGCAGTCAAGCGGACGCAATGCGTGAAGTGCTGGCGCTGGGCCGTAGCGCCGTCGGCCCGGACGCTGGTGCAGAGCCGGATCCGATCGGCGATGTGGAGTTCGACACCGATGTCGCCGTGGCGCCGGTCGTCGAGGTGCCGGCGGGTGGCGTCGAGGCTTCGGACGGTAACCTCTGCGATCTATTTGACGAAGCGGTCGAGCAATCGAAGGGCAGCATCTTCGAGGTTGTTGACCAGCTGGCCCTCTTCTAGAACGCGCGGTAGCGTGACATCCCTTTCTCCCACGGCCCGATCGTTTGATCGGGCCATTTTTTGTTCGGTCAACGATGTACCGTGGCACGCAATCGGCGAAAGCTAGCTGGTTTCTTCGGGCTTTTCGCTGAGCCCCCGGAAATTCAGGCGGTATCTTTTCCTCTTCTACCGCGTCTCTGACGCATCGACTCAGCCGGTGCCGCCGGCATTCTTTTCCAACCCCATCGGGAACCACTCCCGATCGGGGGCAGGTTCCCTCTCCGGAGAACCTGAAATGCAACATGCACACCTGCAGCAACCTACCGTTAAGCTGCGTCAGATCAAGCTCGGTCGAAACCCCCGAGTCTACTTCGACGATGCTGAGATGGAGGAGATGAGGGCATCAGTCCGTGAGCGCGGCGTCGATACCCCCGTCATCATTCGACCGCTTGACGACGAGTATTTCGAGCTGATCGCCGGCGGTCGTCGCTTCAAAGCCGCGATGGAAACTCGCGGTGAAGACTACGACATGCCTGTCACCGTGAAGATCGTCGATGATGCGGAAGCGGAAGAAATCGCCCTCATCGAAAATATCCAACGGGCGAACCTCTCCCCTGGCGAAGAAGCCGTTGACGCTGCAAGACTACTCGGCCGCTGTAAGGGCGATCGGGAGGAAGCGGCGAAACGGCTCGGCTGGAGCGTTTATACCCTCAACAGTCGCCTGGCTCTGCTCAATTGCAGCAACGAGGTCCTCAATGCGCTGAACACGCGACAGATCTCTCTGGGGCACGCCGAGTTGCTGGCCGCTCTGTCCAAGGAGAACCAGGACCGCGTCCTTCCCGTCATCGTCTCGGAGAAGAAGGCCGTCGCGGATGTGCGCAAACTTGTGGAAAGCGCAGCATGCTCATTGAGTGTCGCGATCTTCGACAAGACCGACTGCGCGGCCTGCCAGCACAACTCTGCGATGCAGGGGGAGATGTTCGGCGAATCGATCGCGACGGGGAACTGTACCAACCGGCTCTGCTACAACGGCAAGACCGAAAAGCAGCTCGAGGCGACAGCCGAGGGTCTGCGCGACGAGTTTCCGATCGTCCGAATCGTGCGTGCCGGCGACAACCACACGCGTGTCCAACTCGCGGTCGACGGGCCGAATGGCGTGGGTGAGGCGCAGGCGAAGGCTTGCCACGGCTGCCAGAACTACGGCGTCGCTGTCAGCGGCCTGCCCGACTCAATCGGAAAGATCTACCGCGGACAGTGTTTCGACACCGTGTGCAATATGCGGAAGGTTGCGGATCGCATCACGGCCGAGAAGGCAGCGGCCAACGCTGCGACCCCGGGCGCCAAGGGTTCGCCCGTTTCGAGTAAAGCAGCAGGCAAGGGTGCATCGAATTCCGATGCCTCTGCGCCGGCGCCGGTAACCGTAGTCGCAGAATCCGACAGGGTGAAGCAGTACCGCGAGGCGCTCTGGCGCAAGGCGCTGCGGCGCGAGGCCGCGAAGGACGCCGAGCTCGCCCGGCAGTACCTGATCGCGATCGTCCTCGCAGGCTATGCACGGCAGATCAAGGATGAAACCTTCCGGGCTGTATTCGAGAAGGTGACCGATGAGAAAGTGCCGGCCGGTGACTTTGGTAAGGCGCTCTCGTTGGCTGCGACCGCGAACGATGAGCAGCGGAACACGCTGATCACCGGCATGTTCGTTGCTGCCGTCGAAGGTCTCGATGTCACGTATCTCAAGCAACTCTGCAAGCACCACAACCTCGACCTGACGCAGCACTGGAAACTCGATAAAGATTTTCTGGAACTGGTCACAAAGGCCGAGATGATGGTGATCGCGGACGAGTTGGGATTGCGCGTTGCGATGGGCGACAACTTCAAAAAGGTGTTCTCGAAGTCGAAGGCGGACGTCATCACCGCGTTGCTCGCCGTCGAAGGGTTCACCTACGAGGGCAAGCTCCTGAAGGTTCTCAAATACTAAGTAGCGGCCGACCATAGGCCGATTCGCATCGACATATTGCGCCGCTTCGAGCGGCGCTTATTTTTTCTGGAGATTCATATGTTTCAAGAACTGGAGCCGTTGATTCGTTCGGCCGAAAAGCTGGTGTTGTCGCTGACGATGGATGGCGACCGCATCGTTGTGTTCATGACGCCGGCCGGCGGCAAGGACGCGACGCTGCGGCAGCCTCTGATCCTCAAGGCGACCGCGGCCGAGCTCGATGAAGGGTTCGTCGAGGCGATCGAGGGGTATACGGCCGCGCACCAGTCGTTGGGAGAACAGGTGGCCGCGACCACGGCGATCCTCGAGGCTCATCAGCAGACGCAGGTCTCGAAGGCGCAGAAGGCGCTGTCGAAGGTGTCTCAGCCGGCTGCCGCAGATGCGGAATCCGATTCCGAAATGGATGACGACGATGCCAAGGCTGCACGCCCCGCTACGCCGTCGGACTCCAAAGCGTCCGTCGACGATAAGCCGGCCGGCACCGACCTGTCATCGTTGCTTCTGTGAGGTGAATCATGTCTATCAGCATTGCAGCATTGGTACGCGAGTTCACCTACAACGGCATGGCGCTCTTGGATCCTGGCCCGGCGTTCTCGCCGGACCAGGTTCGTGACCTGTACACCGCCCAGTATCCGGAGCTGACGACCGCAGCGGTCGACGGTCCCGACATGAAGGGTGAGGTGGCGCACTTCAAATTCGTCCGCGCAGCGGGTGCCAAGGGCGCCCATGCGTAAGCACGATCTGCTCAAAGCCCTGTCCGGTCCGGATGGTGGCTTCAACCAACAGGAACCGGCCGAAAGGCCGGTTTTTTTATATGACGAGGAAATGCGCAAATGTTCTTCGATCCTGCACTCCCTGGTTCAATCATCGCAGCTGGCTCGGCCGCGACCTGGCAACCGCCACGCGCTGCCGCTGCCGGACGTCGACCTGCCGCTGATCTTCTGACGCTTCCGTCCTTCTCGACGGAGGTGCCAGGGGCGGTGCGGTTGAAGTGGCGTGAAGACGTGCACCTCTCGGATCTGGTCCTGAAGCATTTCCAGTACGGGCCGTTGCGCGCAGGTGACGTTCATGATCCGGCCGACGCCGGCGACGCGTTCCAGCAGGCGTTTCATGCGTGGACGCAACGCCAGTATGGGCGTCTTTCCCGGCTCCGATTCACGCCGCATCTGTTCGACGCGCATGCGGTTCGTGATGTTCTCGATGGCCTCGGTAACGGGAACAACGATGAGGACCCGACGCCGCTGTTCTTCGGGTTCGGCCTTGAAGATGAGTGGGTGTACTCGTTGGAGGGGACGATCGAGACACTGCGGTCGGCCCACCCGTTGCTCTTCCGGACAGTGATGGCCGCGTTGTACCGCTCATCGGCTCGGACGATGTTCATCCGTCTGCCAGACTGGTTCCTGTACGAATTTTCGTGCTGGTACTGGGACGGCGAACCGAGCATTTCAGACAAGGATGCGGACGAAGCGCTGAAGGAACGCTTCGAGGACGACCTAGAAACCCGTTCTGCGTATCTGCCGTCGGTTGTGCGGCCGCAGCTGTGCCCCGGCGATGCCGACCCGGGTGTGTTTAGCGGCGGAAAATGGCGTGAGCGACGCACCTTGACGGACCCGGACCTGCTTCGGCTTCGCGCTCGCAGCAGGGGCATGCCTCGGCGCGTCTGCACCGAGGTGCTCAAGCTCCGCGCGCTGATGCGCCATAGCCGAACGCGGGATCTGTTTCATGTGAGCTACACCGCAAATCCGGTTTACGCGCTTTGCTCGGTGATCGTCGAGGACAACCGGTTTGTCGGCGACCTTCTCGATTGTCATTTCGACAATGAAGGCCAATCCGGCGATGCGACCACCTACAGCGGATTTTCCCGTCTGGCGTCGACTCCGAAGGCTATCCGCCGCCAGTACGCCGACCTGGCACTGGCGTTTCGCATTCTCACTCACCTTGACCGGCTTCTAGCGCTGGTGAGTCATCCCACTTAAAGGAGATTGTTATGTCTGGTATCGCGGCCGGTCGAACCGGCTCTGATGTAGCGTTGTCGCAAGCGTTGTTGCTCTATACGGGCAAGGACGGTGCGCATTTTGCGACAGCCCACGCTGTCATCACTGACCGCCAAAGCGGTCGACCTGTCATTGGCGCCGGTCGGCCGCTCGACCGGAAGGTGCTTGTTCAAACGCTTCAGCAGCTCGCAGAGCACGTCGCACCGCGGGCGGAGTTTTTGCCAGCGACGATGCTCGGGGTCTCGCCTGAAGCAGTCACGTGGTGGTGTCCGCCAGCGATACGCCGGGTGTTCTTCGAATGCGAGAACCTTGGTAAGCGAAGCGCCTTGGTGCCACATCCAGGGCTGGTGTTCCAGGCCTCGAATCAGGGCTTTCGTGTGTTCGCGGTGGCATGCAGCGGTCGCCCCGTTCGCGAGACGCCGTTGTTTGAACCGCCGTACTTCAACACCTGGGACATGGGCCGGATCTGCATCGGCAGCGCGCAGGTTCCGAAGCGTGTGGATGTGGCGTCGATCGATGGCTGGGAAGCCGGGTTCTTCGATTCGGCCTTCACGCATCCGAACGCCGGCGGCAAACGGATCGAGTACAAGGACGGCGAGTACGCGTTCTGGCGGGACATGCTCGACGGCAAGTTCGGCGAGACGTTTCCGCTCGACGCGCTGGTGCCGATGAAGTGGACGCTCGAGCAGCTGGTCAACGGTCAGGTCGGGAGGGGCGCATGAATCCGCTCGATACCGTTCTCCAGCAGTCCTTCCCGTCGGTGATGGTTCCGTCGCGGGAGGCCGTTGTCCCGATGACACGTTCGGGTGAGCGCCTGCTCGTCGCATCGGATGGCGTCTATCTCGAAGTCCTGCGTCCCTGGGTGCGCGTGGTGCGTCGCATCGCGAAGTACGCAGTCTCGACAGCTGTCCCGTACGGGAAGGTCGAAGAGACGACGGCGCTCTTGTGCGGGCAGATTCCGGCCGCGCTCGTCGCTGAGTTTCATGCGGTGGCCCGGGCGGCGTTGCCAAACGAGGTCGGCGCGTGGATTGTCTGGAACAGCGTGACCTGTTCGTTCCGCATCGTTGCGTTGCCTTCGCTGTCGCACGGGCCGGGGCATCTGGTCTATGAGCGGCCGCAACTGGCAGACGGTGAATGGCTGGTGGTCGATTGCCATTCCCATGGCACGGGCTCGGCGTTCTTCTCGCGCACGGATAACCAGGATGACCGGCATGACGTGAAGTTTGCGCTTGTGCTTGGTCATTGCGGTCGTACGCCCTCCGTCGCGCTGCGGCTGTGCGCGAAGGGGATTTTCGAGAAGTTCGAGCGCGCGCCCGAATCGTGGGCTTCGGCATTGGCGATGGAGGTGGTGTGATGAGCGGGGCGATCACTCATAGTATTCCGGCCGACATGATCCGCCGGCCGTGGCGCGTCGTGGTGGTTGGAGCCGGCGGGACCGGGAGCGCATTTCTTCCCAGTCTCGCGCGGCTGCATCACGCCATGATCGAACTCGGCCACCCGGGCGGGATCGAGTGCACGGTGTACGACGACGACACCGTCAGCGAGACGAATGTCGGCCGACAGGGGTTCTATCCCAATGACGTCGGGCATTACAAGGCGCTGCTACTCGTGAATCGGCTCAACAACCTGATGGGAACCAACTGGGTTGCGGAGCCGCGGCGTGTCGATTCATCGGTGCGTATTGTGGCCGATATCGTGGTGGGTTGCGTCGACTCACGCCGCGCGCGGCACGCCATCGTGCAGGCAGCGAAGCGGGGGAGTTGTCGTTACTACCTCGACTGCGGCAATGAGACGGATCGGGGTCAGGTCATTCTCGGGGAGTTCGGCAAGGCCCGGCGCGACCGGTTGCCCCACGTGGGCGATCTGTTCCCGGAACTACTGAACGCCAAGAATGACAGGGGCGACGACACACCGTCCTGCTCAATGGCCGATGCCCTGCGCAAGCAGTCCCTGGTCATCAATCAGGCGATTTCGGTACAGGCGTTCAATCTGCTCTGGACGCTCTACCGGACTGGATCTCTGTCGTACTCGGCGGTGTTCGTCAACCTCGCAACTGGGAGAACGAACCCGATCGCGATCGATCCGGTTATGTGGGCCCGCTTCGGGTATGACGCTCCACCTCTGAAGCCAAAAGCGCGCAAGCGCAAGAAGCCGGCTGCCGCGTAGTTGTGCTGCTTCTCTTCGAGGCAGCAGCTTTCTTTCACCCAACGGGTAGGAGCCCGTTGGGCACTACCCGAGTTCAAGGAGCATTTCTTATGGCGCGCTCGGGTATCCAGGTCGTACGAGACGCCGATTTGCCGCGTGCGGTGATTCGTTTCAAGCGTGCAGTACAGTTTCCGCGGTTCGGTATGGCGGAAGGCGAGCGGTGGGGGTTCGTGGTCTACGGTAAGACGGCGGATCGAATCGCTGCCATCAAGGCGGGAGACAGGTTCGATTTCGCAGGTGGTCAGTGTCTAGCCATTGACGTCGAGATCATCTACGAAGGACCTGCCAATCTCGACTTCAGTCGTGCCGCGGGATACATCTAGACCGACCGCATTTTTCGACGGCAGCGCCTCCCGAGCAATCGGGCAGGCGCTTTTTTTCGTCCCGAGGAAAGCGGGGCGGTTTTCCCGACGATTCCGGCGCGCGGCGCCGGCGCACCGTCCTACACTGAACCTGTTTCTCGCGCGTTTGCGCATCGACCTACACGCTCTGGCAATGCCGGTGCACCCATTTTCTATCAACCCGTTCGGGAGTCCATCCCGACGGGATCAGGCTCTCGGTCAAATCTGGAGCCACCCATGAACACCTACCAACTCATCGCTCACGGCCAGACAAGTGGCTGGGACGCTGCACGCAATGACGTAAACACGCGCAACGAATACCAGATGCTGCCGATTGAAGTCGCGGCGCAGGCTGGGAACGTTGACGAGTTTCGCGACATCATGAACGCGCCTGAATTCGATCCGATCGGCGCCCGTCCGCGGTTCTTTGCGGAGGTTGGCCGTCGTTCTTACGACGAAGAAGCGCGTTATACGGCCTTGCAATCGGCCCTCGACGAATATCGGGTCCGGTTTCACTGAAGTACATGGTGTGCCCTTGTGCACCTGTGTGATCACCATGTGATGTAGGGGACGACTTCCACATCGTCCCCGTCTTCCTTTCCCGTCAGGGCAACGCTCCTGACGGACGGTTGCCCGCCTTTCGTTGAGGCAATCATCATGTTCAAGCGTCTCGTCTCTGTCCTGCTTCTCGCGTCCTTGACCGCGTGTGCTTCGTACGACTTCGGGTCCCCCGATGTCTACCAACGCTCCGACGTTCAGCGAGCGGGAGCAATCGAGGCAGCCACGGTCGTCAGCGTGCGCGGTATCACGATCAGCAGCGAGTCGGATCGATCCGGTCTGGCGTCGCTGTTGAGCGCGGGTGTCAGCGCGTTTCTCGGGTCCCGCACGATCGGCGGCGGTAACGGCCGGTACATCGCCGGTGCGCTTGCTGGCGCTGGCGCGGCCTACGTTTCTCAACGTCTGTCTGAATCGCTCGCACGTCACACCGGCTTCGAAGTCGTTGTGCGCACGGTGTCCGGTCGAACGTTGGTGGTCGTTCAATCCGACGAGCAACGCTTCGCCCCGGGTGATCGCGTGATGCTCGTCAGCAGTTCTTCCGGCATGCGCATCACGCGCTGAGCCGTCCATTCGCCGGCTGCTGTCGGCTTCTTCCTGCATAGCGAGGTTCCCGTACGGGGCCTCGCTTTTTTTATTCCGAGGGCAAGATGTTCAAGGTACCGAAAGTTCTGTATGCGGATCGACGCGCGGGTGGTGTGGCATCCGACGCTGCGCTTACCCACCACGCGACCCGCATGCTGCATCGGGTCGCGCGTGATCTGCGGTTGCGCGCGGGTGAGCACGAGGTAGTGACCGAGCCAGCGAAGGCCGGCCGAGGCTGCCGCGTCGCCCTGCGCACCAATCGAATGATGCTCGAGGTCGCTGATTCGGCGTCTCGTCAGCATGTCGCTGTGTCGTTCCGCTCGCGACGTGGTCGGCGCGACCTGTCGGGCGGCGGCGACAACGCCGTGCCGCTCGCGCAGCTCGACACGGACGAAGGCTACCAGGCATTGCTCGGTGGGCTGCGGCTCGTGGACGGGCTCGACAGCGACCACCGCTAGGAGGCGCGATGGAATTCGTTGATGTTCGGGTCGAATTTCCTTCGGGCCTGTCGGTAGTCGATCGCGGATCTTACGATTCCGATCAGCAGATCGTTTTCATTTCCATTCCGATGCGTGAGCTGCTGGTCGCGGTCAAGGAAATGGAGCCGCCCCCGGCGGTCACGGCGACCTGGGATGGGTTTGAGGCAACGCTGATACAGGCGACGGCTGATAGCTTCGACGTGGTGTCGGTAACCGAGCCTGCGGCGAAGCCGCGCTCGAGACTGGGCACCCGGCTGGTCAGGGCGTCCTGGTCGAAGGACCAGCGGCAGCAGTTCGGGCGGTTCTGTCATACGTTGACGGTCTCATCGATCGTTGGTGTTGTCGGATACGTCCACGCCATCTCGGAGTTCTCGATCTGGGCAGCGATGAACGTCGCCGCCCTGGTCGTAATCGGTGTGCTAACCTACATTGTCGGCATGGATTCCATGAACGGAGAATAGATATGTACTTTGGTCCTGTTGCACTGCTTTTGACGCTGGTGTTCTGCGGCTACGGCATGGTCGCATGCGAACGCGGTCGCAAGGCGGAGCGCGACCAACGTCGTTCTCTGCGTCACCACTCACACTAAATCGAATTGTCGGTCGCCCATCCGGGCGGTCGCTTTCCAATCAAGGGCTGCACCTCACGGTGTGGCCCTTTTTATTTTGGGGTTTCCATGTCTGAAGTACTGGATTTGCCGGTTGAATTGGCCAATGTGCCGTTCGATCCGGTCGGCAAAACGGTGGGCGAGGTCGCCGCCGATGTCGAGCGAGCGTTACACAACGCGGGCCTCGCACCCGAATGGGTGGTGCCCGCCAACCAATACGCGAATGCATCCGAGGAACTCTGCGGGCTTCGTGCATCGTCGAGGTGGCCGAAAGCACTTTATCGGGCCGGGTATATCAGCGTTTCGGTCCGGCGGATCGATTGGGAGGCCGGTGTGCAAGTCGACTTCATCCTAGCGGTGGACGGGCACCGGCGCATCCAACCGTTGATACGCATCGGAGCGCGTTCCCGATCGCACGCTTGGGCGATAGCCGCCACCGTATCGCGGCTGTTCGACCTCGACTGACGCATCACACTCTCTTTCTCCCAATCCGGGGCAACTGCCCGGATTGGGTGGTTGCCCCTTTTTGCAAGGACAACCACTGATGTACACGATCCACACTCCCAACGAAGCGATCCACGTTGACACCTTGGCGCACGTTTTCCATGTGTTTTTTCACGATGCATCGCTGTCCGCGTACGACACGGCGGAAATCGCGTTGACGCGCGGTGATACCGCGCTCCCGATCCTGCGCTACAACGGGATTTTGACGCTCCGCCAGGCCGGCACCGCCCACTCGATCTTTACGGCGCTCTTTTCCGAGCTTCGTGACCGCTGGTTCACCAAGGGCGGGAAACCGCTGCAGCCGTGGCAGATCACTCGCAAGCGGTGGGAGATCTTCCAGTTCGTGTTCGAGTTGGCGACGAAGCCGGCATGGATGCTTCCCGGTGAGCAGCTGGAGGCGGAGGTTGAGGCGGTGCACGGAGTCGGCGGTCAATTTCGTCTGTCGGCTGTTTGTGACAGCGTCGCGGAATCTCTGTTCGGGTTCACCTCGCAGGGGCCACGACTCCCGCTTTCCGGCGGGGTCAACGGCCGGCACGAAGTTCACGTCGCCTATGCGTTGTTTCAGGATCGGCCGATTCCTGACTCGGTGCTGGCGGACTACCGCGGCGACGCAAAGCATTTCAAGTACGACCTGCAGTGGTTCCCGGTCCTCCTGGATGTTCCGTCGCTCCGCAATTCGCTTCCGTACGACGTCATGCAGTCAGCGGTGGCGATCTTCCGTCACGAGAAGCGAGCGATCGACGCGGAGCTCGGCGCGCGCATTGTCGCGGCACTGAAGTCGGCACCAGCCGACATCACCCACGTCGATGTGGACGACTGTCTGTTTGCCGCGGGCCTTGTGGACAAGCTGGATCTTCCGGAGCATTACCAACGCCCGGTGGATGTCGGCACCGCGATGTCTCCCGTTGCCGAGCGGATGCGCGACCTGATCGGGGACGCAGTCCTGACGAAAACGCTGGACAAGCTCGAGGCCGACCGGCTGCAAGGGCGGATTTCGAAGCGCCAATACACCTTGCAGGCGGATTCGGCGAAGCTGAGTCGCGGACGAGTGACGTTCGAATGGCCGAACCAGTTTGCGGCCGCCGTCGAAGTTCGCGACGTCGACACCCTGCTGACCGTGCTGGATCGCCCGGATGGCTGTAACGACCAGAGCAAGCAGGTACTTCGTGAGCAGTTTGGGCTGTCGCTGCGCGGGTCGAACTCGGCCTGTCGGCGGCGCGCGATCTTCGCGTTCTGCGGCTACGACGAGGCAGCACAAGCCGAGTGGGAGGTAACGAAGGACGCCGCCCATGCGCAGCGTCGCGCCGAAGAGGCCGCCAACGATGCAAAGGCGCAGGCTGGGCGCGCCCTGTATCGCACGCACGACAACGTGGTGATCACGGGCGTGGAGCACGTGGATCGCGCGATTGCCGATGGTTACTCGGAGATTCGCAGCTATCGGCATGGCGCGGCAAAGCGGTACGCGTTGAGCAAGCCCGGTTCGACCGAGGTGCGGTTGGTTCACGCGAAGAACGGGACGTTGGACTATGCCCGATCGCGTCTCACGGCACTCGCCGCTTGATCGAGGTGTGGAACATGCGCTTCGATCGAACTGTGCGTTACGAGGACTACATCTGGACGCGTCGTAAGGAACTGGCTTTCCTCAATCGGCACAAGCGCGTTGCGAAGAAGCTTGAGCGTGACTGCCCGCTCTTCGCGGACCAGCTCGCGCCGGCGCCCGAAACGGACGTCGACGCCGAGAAGGCGTTGCGTATCGAGAGGGCCAGGAAGAGCGAGCAGCGGATGCGCGACCACGACGCGAGTGTATGGCGATCGGGTCGTGCGGCGTACTTCGCGTGCGACCCGGAGATGCGCGCTCGCATCATGGCGGAATGGCGATTTTGGCCGGGGCCAGCGAAGCCGCTGTACTTCGTCTACGTGGTCGAGAAGCACAATGGCGTTGGCGCGGAGCGAACGCGACGGATGCGTGAGCGGGACGCCGAGATCCGCGAGAAGGTCCTTCCGATGTTGAATGTCCAAGGTGATCTGCTTGGGACGTGAGGGGTGGTTCGCCATTCGATATTGAACAACCGGCGCCATGTGCGCCGGTTTTTTTTCGTCGATTCGGAACCGGATCGATTCAAAGCGCGGTGATTTTCTCGATCTTTCCGGCCGACCCGCTGCTTGGCGACACCTACACTGGCTTTACACACCGCGTCACCGACGCATCGAATCCGCCGCAATGCGGCCTTTTCCAGCCCCAGGGGATCACGTCCTGCCGGGCGTTGTTCACGGGGCGACACTTTCGAGGTCACCCGTGAATCAATCTGAAACTTCCACTCCTTTGCCACCTGATGCCGTTTCGATCGTCGAGATCGAGGGGGCCATCAACGTGTGGCGCAATCGCTCGCCGGCGCCGAAAGGCACTGACGAGTTGCTCGTTCTTTGCGCCGAGGCGCGGGTTCTCGCGGACGTCTATGGCGTCATGATCGTGAGCCGCGCAACCAGCGTCCCGCGATCGTCGCTGACGGCGAAGCAGGCCGTGGCGCTGCTCGGTGCACGGGCGTAAGCATCAACTGGCGTTCTAGGACGCATCGACTCGCCGCATCGCGGCATCTTCAATCGCCCCGCAGGGTCACGTCCCTGCCGGGCGCGATCACGCGGGGCTCTTTCATTTCAGGACCCCATGAAACTCTCCCCCGCGCGCCTCACGTCGCTTCTCAGCGTCTATATTCCCCAGCGCCTTCCCGTGCTAATCAGTGGTCGGCCTGGCATTGGCAAGTCCGACATCGTCGAAGCAGCCGCTGCGGCAGCTGAGCACGACCTGCTCATCAGCCACCCGGTTGTTGAAGACCCGACCGATTCGAAGGGACTGCCGTTTCCGTCGCCGGACGGCGCGCATGCGCGATTTCTGCCTTTCGGCGATCTCGAGCGAGCGCTGTCGGCAAGGCGGCCACTGGTCTGGTTCTTCGACGACCTCGGACAGGCTTCGCCTGCGGTGCAGGCGGCCAAGATGCAGCTGTTGCTCGCACGCCGCATTGGTGAGCACAAGCTGCCGGACTGCGTCACGTTCGTCGCGGCTACCAATCGCCGCAGCGACAACGCCGGGGTCACCGGGATCCTCGATCCGCTGATCTCACGCTTTGCAGCCGTCGTCGAACTGGAAGCAAACGTGAACGACTGGACGACCTGGGCTGTTCAGCAGAACGTTCCACCCGAACTGATCGCATTCCTTCGCTTCCGACCGGACTTGCTCTGGGAGGCGCGCAGCAGTCGCGACATTGTTGCGTCGGCAAGCCCCCGGAAATGGGGATTTCTCGCCAAGACGATGTCGGCAGTTCCGGCGGATTTGCTGCCTGACGCGATCAATGCAACGGTCGGTGAAGGCGCCGGTGCCGAGCTGAGCAGCTTCCTCACCATCTACCGCGCGCTGCCGTCGGTCGACGCCATCCTGTTGGACCCGAGTCGGGGCGAAATATCGGACGAGCCGAGCATCCTGTACGCAGTCACGGCTGCGCTCGCATATCAGGCAAGCGATGGCAATTTCGAGCGGGTTCTGCAGTATGCAGAGCGCCTAGTCGACGCCGGGCGTCGCGAGTTCACCGCGTTGCTGGTACGCGATGCAATCGCGCGGCGGCCGGAGCTGCAAGACAACCACGCATTCATTCGTGCGCAAGGTGGAGAGATCGGAAAGATCATCCGCGGCGAGTAATCGCCTTCAAACCCCGTAGTGCCTTTCCTGTTGCCACGGCCGATTCCGGACCGTGGCTTTTTTTCGTCTCGACATTTTCTGTCTATCTGGAGCCATTCATGAACATCACCGATCTGCAGTCCAAGGTCATGCTGTCGTCCGTCACGATTTCCACGTGGGTTGCCCGTCGCTACGACGGGAAGGTCACCGAGGAGGTCGAGAAAAGCCATAGCGCGCGCGGCATCGGGCGCTTCAACAAGCGGCTGCTGCCCGAGCATGCGCCGAGCTATGCCGAAGTGCTGTCGATCGGTAACCGGATCCGCTCGCACTACTACAGCCGGACCCTGAAGTACGACCAGCTGGGGGTGCGTCTGCTGCCGACCATGGTCTACATGGAGCTGGCCGAGCGGCTGCGCGCGATGAAGGACGAGTTCGACCTCGCCGTCTCGATTTTCCTGACGAACTACCTCGACCTGAAGGAGCAGGCGAGGACGGAGATGAACTCCCTGTACAACGAGGCGGACTACCCGAGTCTGGCCGAGCTGAAGGGCAAGTTCGGCGTCAAGCTCTCGGTGCTGCCGTTCCCGGACGCCAGCCAGTTCGGCGTCGATCTGCCGAACGATGTCCTGGCCACGTTGCGCACGGAGATCGACGAGCATGCGATGGCGTCGATCCAGACCGCGAACCACGACCTGGTCGGCCGGCTGTACGAGGCGGTCTCGACGATGGCCTCGCGCCTGTACGCGGACGGCAACGTCCGTCTCGACGTCGCGAACCACGTCCGCGAGTTGTGCGACTTGCTGCCGAAGCTGAATTTCAGCAACGACCCGAAGCTCGCGCACATCCTCACGGAGGCGAAGCAGCACCTCGCCGCGCACAACGGCGCGGATTTGAAAGAGTCGCGTGTGCTCCGGTCCCAGGTTGCCACCAAGGCGACCGAGATCGAGGGGTTGATGGCGGCCTTCATGGGCGGCGCGCCGGCGGTGCCGCTGACTGATCAGATTCCGGATCAGTCGGCGACGCGCTTGTCGTTCCTCGCTGCTGCGTGAGGTCGGAATGGACCCACGTATCGCGAAACAGCGCACGGCGCTGGTACTGGATCACCCGTTCATCGGCGCGTTGGCGCTTCGGCTCAAAGCCCGTGAGGACCCGAGCTGCAAGACGTTCTGGACGGACGGCGAGTCGCTGGGCTACAACCCGGTGTATGCGGCCGGCCTGACGGACCTGCAGATTCGCGGTGTGCTCGCCCACGAGGTGTGGCACGTTGCGAACGGGCATTGTTGGCGGCAAGGTTATCGCGATTCTGACGGCTGGAACGAGGCGTGTGACTACGCCATCAACCCGGTGGTGCTGGATGCCGGTATGCAGCTTCCGCCTGGCGGACTCATCGACGCGCGTTTCAAGGGGATGTCCGCGGAGGAAATCTACGGGACACGCCTGAACGAGCAACGGCAAAAGGCGCCTGTCGATCCGCAAGCGGGAGGCAAGCCGGGCAAGTCGCCGGGCTCGCCCGGCTCGCAGCCGGCGGTTTCAGCGGTTGACCAGGCGGCCGAGCCCGCGCCATCGTGTGGGGAAGTCCGGCAATACGCCGGGCCCGACAAGGCGGCAAAGGAGGCTGAATGGAAGGTGGCGGTGCTGCAGGCGGCCAAGGCGGCACAGGCCTGCGGCAAGCTCGGCGGTGGGCTGCAAGCCGCCGTCGAGCAATCCGTCGCCGCGGTGGTCGACTGGCGGTCGCTCCTGCATCGCTTTGCGCAGGACGCGGCGCCGACCGACTATACGTGGGCGCAGCCGAATCGCCGCTACCTGCACCTCGGAATGTATCTGCCGTCGTTGAACGAGCCGGCGGTGGGTGACGCGGTGTTTGTCCGCGACGCCAGCGGCTCGGTCTGGGATGAAACGCAGGCGCAGTTCGCGGCTGAGATCCTGGCCGTTGCCGAGGCGGTTCGCCCACGACGCTTGATCGTGGTCGATTGCGACGAGCGCGTGACGCAGGTGCAGGTGTTCGAGCGCGGCGAACCGGTCGAACTGGCTCCGCTGAAAGGCGGTGGCGGCACCTCGTTCATCGATCCGTTTCGACGGATCAAGGGCGAGGACATCGACCCGGCGTTTCTCGTGTACCTGACCGACATGGAGGGGACATTTCCGTCCGAAGAGCCGGCTTACCCGGTGCTTTGGGCGTCGACGACACCGCTCAAGCGCGCCCGGCGTGCACCGTTCGGTGAGACGATCGAAGTCGTGTGCTGAACTACCGCAGTGGTAAGTCATTTCCTGAAACACGCCCGGTCTTGTGACCGGGCTTTTTTTTCGTCCCTCGAGAATGCATGCCATTAGGCCGACGGTTTGAAGCGGGAGAAAGCTATACGTTTTTCTGGAGCATTTCGGGTTTGCCCCCTCAACCGGTTGCGCGCGGTTTGGCACACCGACCGCGTCGACGCGCGCTTAACCGGCCGCGCGAAAGCTGTTCAATTTAGCCATTCTTTCGGGCGATTGACGGATGTGCCAGCTTGAACAATAGCTGCATGTCTGAATTTGCCGAAAGTCCCTTCCTGCAGGTCGCGCGACTCGAAGAGAACGCTGAGAAGCTGTTCTTCGAGTCGTTGAAGCTCATCGAGCGCCCGCTGCACGATCCGAATGTCGCCGAAGTCATGATCAACACAGCCGGCAACATCTGGGTCGAGGAGCGGGGCGTAATGCATCGACTAGATGTCGCCTTCAATCCTGCAACGCTGACGGGAGCGATTCACTCGCTCGCCGCCTCGGTGGAGAAATCAGCGCTGCGGGGCACCGCTCAGGGGATCATCAACGCGGGTCGGGCGAACCTGCGGATTGCTGCGGTTATGAAGCCGACGGCGATTGATGGGGACGCGCTCGCTATTCGTCGGCATCGCGAGACCAATTTGTCGATTAGCGACTACACGCGCATGGGCGCGTTCTCACGCGTTCACGCGCGCCGTGAAATGGACCGCCCGATCTTTCCGCCTGACGCAGAAAACGAGGTGCTTGAGAACGCTCTCGTCGCGATGGTGAAGCAGCGAGCCAACGTCCTCGTGGCGGGCGGTACGTCGACCGGCAAGACGACCTTTCTCAACGCGCTCAATGCGCTGATCCCGCCGGACGAACGTGTCATCACCATCGAAGACACGAAGGAATTGCGGCTCACCGTGCCGAATATCGTTCGGCTGCTCTCCAACCCGGACAAGGGCGTGACAACGCAAGTGCTCGTTGCACTCTGCCTGCGCTTTCGCCCCGATCGAATCATCGTGGGCGAAGTGCGCGGTGGGGAGGCATACGACTTCATTCAGGCGCTCAGTACCGGCCACGACGGCGGCATGGGATCGATCCACGCGAACGATGCGCGCATCGCGCTGAGCCGCCTCGAAAGCCTCGCCATGCTCGGCATCCCGCCCGGCAGTCGCTGGGAACTGACCGACATGCGCAAGGCGATCGCCGATTGCTTTCACTACGTCATTCACCTTCGCCGCACGGGCGAACTGCGGCACGTCTCTGAGGTGCTCGCGATCAAGGGTTTCAAAGACTGGGACTACGTCCTCGAACGCGTTTTCTAACCACACGGGGGTTTTTTGTGAAGAAGTTCATCCACGCACTCTGCAATCAGGCACGCGACAAGTTCGTCGAGGCCGGCCGCTATTTGTTCGGCAATGGTCAGCGACGCTCCACCGCAATCGCGTTGGCCCTCACTCTCGCGGCACCGGCCGCGAAGGCAGTTGATCTTTCCGACCTGGGGAACGCGGCCAACTTCATCTGCTTGATCCAGGCGTACGTGAGCGGACCGGTTTTGTTCGGCCTTGGCATCGTGTTGATCATCGTGGGCGCGGTCGCAATCGCAAACTCGGAAAGCAATATCGGGAAGTTGATTTCCTCCGTGATCGTCGGCCTCGGTATCGCCTCGTGTGCGCTGCCGATCGTGAAGAACCAGCTGAAGATCGGCTACACCTGTGCGTAAAGCCAAAAAGGTCAGCCGGTCGCTTTCACTGCCGCGCCAGATGGGCGGCGCGGACCGCGGCCTCGCCATTGCGAACGGGACCCTGACGGCATTGCTCTGCTACAGCAGCATGACGCCGATTTATCTCGTCATCGGCATCGTAGTCCATTGGGTGTTGCGCTGGCTGTCCTCGAACGATCCGTGGTGGAAAGACGTGCTGGTGGTCTACAACCGGTACCCGGATGTGCACGAACCTATGCCGACGTCCCATGTCGCGGCGCGGTTCAAACGGCCTTACGGCTTTGATCAGGAGCTACCGCTGTGAGCGCGAACCCCAAGCGTCGGGCGATTCAGGAAGTCGCGCCGTGGGCGACGATGGTTACCCCCGAAGTCATTCTTGACAAGGACGGGTCGCTATTGACGCTCTACACGTTCGAAGGTGTGGACGCAGATAGTCCGAACGCGGACGAGATTTCGGCGGCCCGCGACAATCTCGATCACGCCTGCAAGAACTTCGACCATCGGATCACCGCCTGGTGGCGCTTGTCGCATCGCCGGGTTCGGGGAGAGATCGGCGGCCGCTTCGCGGCGCCGATGGATCAACGGCTCGATGCGATCAACCAGAAAAGCGTGGGGAGTGGGAAGTACTTCCGGAATACCCACTCGCTTGCACTCGCCTATACGCCCGAGACCGGGATCAACAAGCTGTTCGAGAAGATTGCCTATCACATCACGGTGGGAGGGAAGTCGGTACCGATCGCGTTGCTCGAGACGGTCAAGGATATGGTGCTGGCGCGTAGCGCGTTTGTGTTCGACATGGAGCGGATCACGTCGGACATCAAGCGGTTCGAATCGATCTTGGACGCCTTCAAGGGCGGGGTCGCGCGGCTCAAGTTGAAGCGGCTTCAGTTGCAGAATGCACTGGCGTTCCTGCATCAGACGGCTAACCCCTCCGTTCCGCCGCGGCGCGTGCGCTATCCGGTGACGATGCTCGACACGCATCTGACGGAAAGCTTTGTGACCTATGGCGCTGAGCACATCATGTTCGAGTCCGCCTATGGTACGCGGTACGCGAAGATTATTGCCGTCAAGGAGTGGATGGGGTTTCAGGAGGCGGCGCTCGACGTGCTCGCGGACGTCGATGCCGAATTCGATGTCTGCGTGATGTTTCGCTTTTTGTCGACCAGCAAGGCGCAGGCGTACATCGAGAAGATGCGCAAGTTTTACAAGGTCGCGGCGTTCAGCCCGATGAAGATCTTGAAGAGCTTCTTTTCGAAGGACGAGAAGAAGGAGAACAACGAAAACGAGAAGGGGCGCGAGATCCTTGCCGAAGAGGCCGAAAGTGCGCTCGCGCGATTGATCGCGGACGGCCAGCAGTACGGGTTCGCGAATATTTCGGTAGTCGTTTATGGGGAAACGATCGACGAGTGCGACGACAATGCGCGCGAGATTGTCGGGCGCATTGGTAACGCCGGCTTTGGTGTGCTCATCGAGAAGCGGAATCTGGCCGCGGCGTGGGCCACGACGCTCCCTGGCCGCTGGGACCAACAGAAGCGCCTGCAGTTCGTCGAAACCCCCGTCGTTTCCGACATTGCACCGCTGCGGGGTGTCGCCGAAGGCAGTCAGGTGAATGAATGGCTCACGCAGCAGCTCGGCGAGAAGATTGGCCCGCTCACCCTCTTGCCGACTCGCCATCGAACATTGCAGCGTGTCTCGCTGCACCACCCAGGCGGGAAGTCGCACACGCTGATCATCGGACCGATCGGTGCTGGCAAGACGATCTTCCTCAACTTTCTCGTTTCGCAGACCGGGCGCTTCCTGCCGCGTCGGATCAAGTTCGACAAGAACCGTTCGACCCGCATTCCGACGGTGTTTGCGGACGGCAAGTTTGTCGACGCGACGGGTAAATTCGCCGCCGCAACGCAGGTCAATCCACTTTCTCTCCTCGCCGACAGCCGGCACTACACCTATGTGTCCGACTGGGTTCAGATGGCGATCGAGGGCGAGGACTTTACCTGCAATCCCACCCAACAGCGCACGCTCTATGAGCGCGTCGTCACGCTCGCGCAAGGGTATGGGCCCGAGTACTGGACCCTTTCGTTTTTGACGACGTTGCTGCCGGCCGATCTGCGTGAGCGGCTGCAGATCTGGACCAAGGGCGAGAAAAACGGTCGCTTCTTCGATCACGTCGAAGACGCGTTCTCGCTTTCCGACGACCTGGCGATCGAAATGGGCGAGTTGTTCGAGAGCTATCCGGTCGCGGCGGCACTGTTCATGGATTACGCGTTCTATCGCATCTCGCAGTGGCTGGATGGCAGGCGAGTCACGGTCATCGAGGTCGAAGAATGCGGCTTCTTCTTCCAGTACCCGCGCTTCTATGCGCGGCTTGAGATGTGGGCCGTGACGATCCGCGGTCTGAACGGGACGTTGGTGATGGCGACGCAGTCGCTGGGCCAGCTCGAGCGCATCCCGAACTTCGAGATTCTGAAAGAGAACATCCCGAATTTCTTCTTCCTGCCGAACCGCGATGCGCGTAACAACAAGCGCCTCTATCGAGATGTGTTCGGGCTCACGGACGACCAGATCGACATGATCACCAACGGCGTTCCCAACCGCGACTACCTATGGGTCACGCCTGACCATTCAAGGATGTTGCAGGCCCAGTTCCCGAAGGAAGCGCTCGCAATGTTGCGCGCCGACGGTGCCGCGCAGCGCACGCTCGACAAGCACCTCGCGACCGGCTCGCCGACCTGGCGCGAAGACTATCTGCAGGAAATGGCAACCCTCGACTGAAAGGCCCACGATGAAACTCTTGACGACCCTTCGCGCCGCGGCCTTCGCGGTCTCCCTGTTCGTCGCGCAGCACGCGTCTGCAATGATCGTTTTCGATCCGACAAACTTCGCCCAAAACGTCATCACCGCTGCCAAGGCGGTTCAGGGCGAGATTTACCAGAACACGAACATCATCTACCAATATCAGATGATGGCGAACCAGCTTTTGCAGGCGTCGAACCTCAACCCAACTGCGTGGAAAGCAGCGTACGACCAAATCACTGGTGACATCGGCAAGGTAAAGAATCTGGTAGGGACACTCAACGGCCTTTACGGCGACCTGAAGAAGGGCGGGGAGTGGGTGAACCAGGTGCAGGGGCTGATCAGCCGTTCGGGGAAATCTAACGCGCAGTGGTTCTCGGATATGAACACGCTGTTCGATCAGAACGACAAGGTTGCGCGGAACCTGTTCCAGATGGGCTCGAACATCATGCAGCACACGAACGATCTGGCGCAGCGGCGGCAGGAATTGCAATCGCAGCTGTCGATGTCGCCGACGCAGCAGGCGACGGCTGAGATCACGACCCACTACCTGGACATCGTGACGAGCCAGAACTCCGACATCCTCCAACTGAATGCGGCCAAAGCACAGAAGGACGCCCAGAAGGACGCGCAACAGGCGGAGGAAGACAAGGAAAAGTCCGCCGATGCGGAGAAGTTCATCTCCAAGCAGCAGGCGGAGCGCGCTGCCTACGGGATCACGCCGCAATGAAGAACGGTGTGATACGCGCGTGGTTGCTGTCCGGCGCCGTTCTTTTGGCGCTCACGCTGCCGACGGTAGCGCGAGCGGCCGTGATGGACGGCTTGTCGCAAATGATGTCATCGGGTTGGAGCACGAGCTATGTGAATGGCGAGGTCTCCAAGGGCGCGATGGCGGCTATCGATGAGATCACAAAGATCCTTAAGGATTTGATCGATCTCGCGGTGGAGCTCAGTAAAACGCTCGACAAGGATTCGGACAAGATGGCTGGCGGCCTCGCCGGAATCACGGTGGTCCTCGCCGCCGCCCGATATGCGTCGACCCGCGACTCCGTGACGGCGTGGCAGAGCCTGATCGAAGATCTGGCCATCCTCGGGATATTCGCTTCCGTGTACCTCGCCTACGGACGTTGGGCGCCCGGCTTCTATAAGTGGTTCAACGATATGGCGATCGCCGTTTCGGGGACCAATGCGGATTCGCTGCCGACGGCCATGGTGAAGTCAGCCGGCGCAATCTATGACGCGGTGATTGAAGCGCTGAAGGCCGAGCATTGGTGGAACTACATTGCCGTGTTGATCAATCTTGCACCGCTTCTGTTTTCGTGGCTGTTCCTGATGATCGCAGCGCTCGTCTTTCTCTTCTACGTCTCGCTCGGCACGATCCAGATGGCTGTGGCGATCGTGATGGGAAAGATCGCGTTTGCCCTCGGCATGTCGGAGTTCACTCGAGGGTGGTTCAAGAGCTGGCTTGACTTCACGATCGGCGCCGGCATGTACATGGTTGTCGCGGCGATTCTCCAGCGCTTGATGACGACGACGCTAGCGAAGTCGTTTGGCGACACGATCTCGAAGGGCTTGACCACGCCTTACTCGGGTTCGCTCACGCTGGATATGTCGATCTTCGTGCTGATCCTCGCATTCGAAATTCCGAAGTTCGCGTCGATGTTCGGCGGCGGCGCGAATGCGAGCGGGGCGGCGTTCAAGAGCCTGACGAAGCTTGCAACGAAGGGGATGGCGTGATGGCGGCCGCAAGTCTTTTCGAGGCGGCCGACGCCGGGGAACTGGTGGCGCGTAATGAACGAAGGATCGATCTCATTGCGCAGTGCGCGAATGAGGTGTCACGGGCCGATTTCGATCGGAAATGGATGTCGTTGATCCGCCGCTGTGCGAACTGGTTCTCGTCCGTTCCGTTCAACCCGGAGTTGTATCGCGAGCCGGCCGGTGCTTTCCGCTGGACCGTCGAAACGGCCTTCTACGCGATGCGACTCTCGGGCGGTTTGAAGTTCGGTACGAACCTGCCATCCGAGCGGAGACGTCGCATCGAGCCGCAATACAACTACGGCGTGTTCCTTGCGGCGATCTGCTCAGGCCTGGACGAACCGTATCGGCATTTCGACGTTGAGCGTGCGACGGACCGTCAGGTCTGGAACCCGGCCGTTCACGGTGCAGTTGGGACGTGGCTTGCGGGCTCGAGCTATCGGATGACGCGGCGTGCGACGCCGCTACCGGTCGAACGCATGCGTACGGGCATGTTGGCGCACGCGCTGGTCGGCGCGGAGCTACTCTCCGGGCTCGACTCGGAGGTACAGGCGGAGATATTCGGCGCGATCAACCCGACGCAGAGCCCAATGGGTGTGGAGTCGCTGACGCACAAGGTCGTCCGACAGGCTGTCGCGACGGCAGCCGAATTCGATCGGAAGGCCCAGCGAGCAGTTTTCGAACCTGTGTCGTTTTCGGTGCCCTCTACGATCCACGTAGCCGCCGAGCTTGAGCCAAAGCTCAGCCCGACGGCGGCCGCGCCCACGACCGAGCCGACAACTGAACCCGCACCGGTACCGGAGCAACCGGCGGCTGGTGTCTCAGTGCCGGCGACTGGCGCCGTGGTTGGCGACTCGCAGCTGCCGTCGACAGCGGTTGTTGACGGCGCGGCGCCGCCGGTGCGGGCTGCGGCTGCTCCTGACGGGCCGAACCGTCCGGATGGGAGGCAGATGGCGCTTGAGCTTCCGACGCCGGCCCCGGCGGTCAACCCCGTTGAAATTCGCCGCGAGCCGGCGAGTGCCGCGCCGGCCGCGGATCGATTTGAGGATGTGCTGAAGGGCGCGCCGAGAATGATCTTGGACTTCTTCGCGGCGCTGCAACAGGACGCCGCCGGCGGCAAGGCCAAGGTGCGCTGGACCGACAAGGGTCTTGCGGTGTCGAAGCGCACGATAGGCGGCTACGGGGTTGCGAGCGAAACCCTTATCGAGCACATGCGGCGGCGTAACCTCCTGCTCGCCAACGATCCTACCGAGGTAACGCTGGCACCGCGCATAGGTGAGTTGATTCAGGAGCGCGGGGCGTGAGGGGCTATATCAACCACTTTCGCCCGGTCTACGAGGTCCGGGCCGCGTTTGGCTGGCTGATCGCGATACTGGTTCTGCCGTTCTCGGGCATGCCTTACGGTTGGGCCTTCGCGCTATTCGCGTTGAGTCTATGCGCCTTCCGCGCGGGACAGGTGTGGCGCGCGCTCAAGTTCCGGATGGGCTTGTCGACCAAATGGCTGACGACGCTCGCGGTGCCCGCTTTGCTCGCGATTCAGGCCCGCATGCGTGTTGAGGCCAATGCGATGTACCTCGGCACCGGGTTCGAGTGGACGCAGAAGCATTGTCAGATGGCCCACGACATCCTGCGGATGCCGACCACGGAGATTCCGGGGCTGCCCAAGTGGTTGCCGAAGACGAAGCCCGGGCGCGCGTTCGAGGCGATGATCGAGAATCTCTTTGCGCCGAAGGACAGCATCCGGGACCGAACGCCGCAAGGCGCGTCATGGATTCACGGTCTGGAGGCCAACAAGGGGTATGTGCCGTTCCACTATAAGGCGATGGGCGGCCACACGGCGGTGGGCGGTACCACCGGGTCTGGCAAGACGCGTACGTACGAAGTCATCTCGACGCAGGTCATCCACTGCGGCGACGTACTGATCGACATCGACCCGAAGAACGACAAGGAATGGAAGGCGCGCTCGGAGCGCGAGGCGAAGCGTACCGGGCGCAAGTTCCTCTACTTCAACCAGGCAAAGCCGTCCGAGTCGATTCGCCTTGAGCCGCTCGACAGCTGGTCGCAACCGTCAGAAATCCCGAGCCGCATCGCGCAGCTGATGGAGGAGGGCCCGTTCCGGGATTTCGCCTACCTGTTCATCAGTCGATCGGTGAACGGCGAGCTGTACATCGGCGACAAGCCGAACCTGCGCTCGATCCTGAAGTACGCCCAGCTCGGCATTGACCCGCTCTTGGAGAAGGCGCTCAAGCGCTTTTTCGTCGAAAGCGGGTTGGCCGATTGGGATGAGCTGGTCACGCGGGATACCGTCAAGATCGCGAACAAGCCCGGCTCGACCATGGTCGATGCAATGATCGCGCTCTATCAAGCCCGCTTTGGCGCGAATGATCGTGGGCACGAAGCGATCGACGGCCTGATCGCGACGCACGTCCACGATCGCGAGCACTACATGCGGATCATCGCGTCGGCACTGCCGCTGCTGCAGATGCTCGCGACCGGCGAGACCGGCTTAATGCTCGCGCCGAAGGTCGACGACTTCGAGGATGAACGCGAGATCTGGACGATCGAGAAGGTCATTCGCCAGAAGGCGGTCCTCCACATCGGCCTCGACTCGCTGTCCAACAGCATCGTCGCGAAGGCGATCGCGTCGATGATCTTGGCCGATGTGTCGGCGGTGTGCGGCTCGATCTACAACTTCTACGACGAGCCGCCTGAGGTCGTGCTGATCATCGACGAGATCGCCGAGGCGATCAACGAACAGGTGATCCAGATTCTGAACAAAGGCCGTGGCGCCGGCTTCAAGGCATTTGTGGCGTTCCAGACGCGCGCTGACCTCGAGGCGAAGCTGGGGAATGCCGCAAAAATGCTGCAGGTTTTGGGGAACTTGAACAACCAGATCATCTTACGCTTGGAAGATACCGACACGGCTGAGTGGTTTTCGAAAAAGGTGGGGGATACCGCGATTCGAAACCTGATCATCTCGAGCAGCACGAGCAAGGCGAGCGAGGGCCATGTCGGCGAGTTCACCGGCTCGGTGACGCGCTCGCAGCAGCTGGAAGCGGTGCCGCTGATTCCGACTCGACTGATACAGAGCTTGCCGAACCTGCAGTATTTCATGCGGATTTCGGGCGGCGCGGTGTACCAGGGACGTATTCCAATTCTTACAGGCTAAACAACCAAGCATGTCTGCCGTTTTCAAAAAAATCATTCGCGAGTACAAACTGTCCGCCCACCTGACACCGGTCTTCACCTTTGCCCCAGAGCTGGAGCTCGTATGTGCGCGTGTGGCGGACTTCGTCGGTGAGCACTTCATCGGGAAGGCAGAGCCGCTCGTCAAGGAGATGTTCGTTGACGGTCTCACCGCGTTCAAGCGCGTGCGCAAGACAGGTGACCCGCACATTGCGTTCATGCAGGGTCTGTTTGCGTCGGCGCACATGCTCTATGCCCGACGCTTCGTCGTGCGCGATGGTGAGCGTTACCACGTGTGGTCACCGATGTTCGAACCGGTGACGGCCTTCGAGGCGCGCTACAACCTTCCGGGTGAGATGGTTGACGAGCGGTGCCCGGAGAAGATCACTCAACGATCGGCAGCGTTCCAGCTCGCGTCGCGAGCGCTCACGGGTGAAACCTTCCGACTCTACTTCGAGGAATACGATGTCGCTCACGCCTTTTCTGATTCGGATGCTAACGCGGCTTGATGACCAGACCGTGCGCCGTGCGATGTCGACCGCAGCGGCTCAGGATGACCAGGACGCACGGCCGCCGGCGGAGTTCGGGAAGGGGCGGTATGCGATGGCGTACGCGCTCGCGATGTTCGCTCAACGCCGTCCTGTGCACTTCTATGTCGGCCTATTCGGGTTGATAGCCCTGCCGATCTCCGTGATCGGGGGGCTTATAGGAGACCTGTATGGCCGGTAGTCGATTCGTCGGGCACATCAAGATGTGGTTCTTCTTTGTGCCGCTGTTGTCCGTGGCCTTGATGCCGGCCTTACCGAACGCGTCACTGTTCGCAATCCCGGACGCTGAAGCCGATTCAGTGCTGGCGAACCTCGGTGAGGTACGTGCCGCAGAGGCGATCGAGACGACCAATCGGGCCTTCAGACGCTACTTCGTCGAGACTGGCCTGGTGCAGGCATCGATGGAGTCGACCCGCGAATCGACCATCGAAGACGGGGGTGTTGCGGACTTCGCCAGTCGATGGGTCCACAATTTCTGGCGGCTCGTGTACCGAATGGTCTATCGCCTCACCGTCATGAAGTACTGGTTGCTCGGGACGCTGGTGTTCGGCGCTGCGATGTTCATTGACGGCACGGTGCGCCGCAAAGTGCGGGCGGCCGCGGCAGGCTACGTCAGTCCGCTCTCGTTCCATCTGGCCGGCCACGGAATCTTGCTTGTATTCGGGGTGGCGTTCACCGTCCTGATTGCCCCCGTACCGCTCCTGGCACCGTATTGGCTGGCGATCGCGGGATGCCTTGGCGCGCTGCTCTGGAAAGCGGCATCTTCCTACCAGTAGCACCGGAAAGCTCCAGTTTTCCGTATAGCTTTCCGCCAAGAGGCCCACAACCGGTTGCGTGCAGCGCTGAGCGAAGGCCCGGGAAAGCGTTGCGAAATCGCTGACGTTTCGGCCGTATGGCACGGCCCGGCGAAGTCACAATGAATCATGGTCTACGGTCCTCAGAAAGCTCAACTCCCCGTAGAGCTTTCAGCCTTGCCCCCACTCTCCCCGGGTGGGGGCTTTTTTTGTCTGGCGCGGCGCGGCCGGTCCGAAAGCCGCGCGAAATCGTTCATGTTTTGGGCAGGTCGAGAAGCCGAGCGCCGCAAGAATAGACGCAAGCCGCACGTGCGGTTAGTCAACCAGAAAGGATCCATATGAGCACGATCAACGAAGAAGCGCACGTCGGCAACGGTACCGCGGACGTGGCCCCTGACCACGCGACCGGATACGGACCGGCTGGTGATGGTGGCCTCGCAGTGACGGGCAGCCCGGCAGTGAGCGACGCCCGGCAGACGACGGACGGTGCGGACGACGGTGAGGTCGAGCGGGAACTCGATGAGATGGCGCGATCGGCCGGCGTACTGCAGCGCGAAGGGCTGATCAGCGCCGCCGAGGCGGAGCAGAAGCTGGAGGAAGTGGCGCGCACCCGGACGCTGTTCCGCGATCTGCCGCCCGAACATCGCGTTCGCATCATCCAGCGGCGGCGCGAGATTGGCCGCGAACTGATGAACAAGCAGTTGTCCGGCGCTGCTGTCGTGACCGCGCGGGTTACGATGAAGCACACGCGCCTGAAGCCGCTGTTCGAGCAGTGGTGGCCGTACCTGAACCGGATGACGATCAACATGCAACGCTTTGGTCGCTCGACCTATAGCGCGAACGAACAGGGGCTCGTCAGCACGTGGTTTGAGAAGCAACTCGACCAGCTCGAAGCCTACGTGAACGAGCAGCTTGATGTCGCGCAGGGGTTCCGGGAAAAGACCGAAGCCGAAATGCGCGAGCGCGGCGAGACTGTATTCGAGCCGACGGTGACGAAACCCTCGCTCGACATCGAGGTCGAGGCGTACTCGCGGTTCTCGATGCGCCTGCTGGCCGTGATCCTGAAGTTCGACCAGGTGATGGACCATTTCGACTTCCTCGTCTGGAACGGGATTCGTGACCAGTCGGACGTTGACGACGAAACCGCGCGTTTCCTGCGCAAATTCCACCCGGTCGGCCTGCGTGGGTACACCACCCACCTGAAGCTGATGAATACGGTTCGCGGTAACTGATCGGGACATCTGGTGCCATGCTCGACGAGCTGAATCCCCAACAGCGCGAGGTGGCACTTCTGCGCCGCCATTGCCTCGCGATCGCGTGCCCGGGCGCGGGCAAGACCAAGATGAGCGCGGCGAAGGCCGCATGGCTACTGCAGGATCCGACGGCCGTGGTCGGTGCAGTCACCTTCAGCAAGGACGCGGCCGTCGAGCTGCGCGAGCGCATCCTCGCGCTGGCGCCGCCCGACGCGAAACGCCGGTTGATCGCCGGGACCTTTCACTCGCTCGCATTCAAGCAGCTTCAACGCCCCGGGCGCGGTCGGCCAGACATTGCGTCGGAAGGGGACCGCCTCGGGATGCTTGGGCGGGTTCTCGCCGAGCTCGGCTACGACTGGAAAGTCGAAGAGGCCGTACCGATCGTGGAGCGTATCAAGACGAACTTCGGCCGAGCAGATGAAGGGTCGGCCGAGGCGACCCTCTATGCTGCCTATCAGGAGGCGCTCGAGCGCAACGGCAAGATCGATTTCCAGGACATGTTGCGCCTTGCCGTCGAAGGGATGCAGAGCGAGGATATCAAGCCCTACCGGCTGACGGATCTGCTGGTCGACGAGTTCCAGGATACCGACCCGTTGCAGTTCCGGTGGGTTGAGCTGCACGCGCGCGCCGGCACGCACGTGACGGTAGTCGGCGACGATGACCAGAGCATCTACGGGTTCCGGGCCGCGCTCGGCTTTCGCGGAATGGAGACCTTCGCCAGCACGTTCCAGGCCCAGCGCGTTGTGCTCGGCAGCAACTATCGCTGTCATGCGGAGATCCTTACGGCGGCCGATCGGGTGATCCAGAACAACGTCGACCGGATGCCGAAAGTCCTCCATGCTGCGCGTGGCGCGGGCGGCGCGGTCGCGGCTCGGCGGTTCGACGACGAGTACGGTGACGCGGTGGCCGCCGTTGAGGCGCTCCAGCCGAAGCTTACTGCGGGCGCGACATGCGCAATTCTCGCGCGCACGAACCGGATCCTCGACCCGATCGAGTCCGTGTGCCGATCGCACGGCGTGCCGTACTACCGTGCATCCGGTGGCTCGGTGCTCAACAAGCCGCAGGCGGCGCTGATGTGCAATCTCCTGCAGGTCGTCGAAGGGCACAAGCAGAACGGGATCGACGCCGTCCTCGGTTACATGGGCATGAGCTCCTACGACCTCGGCGCGCTGCACAAGCGCATGGGCGCGGCCTTCGTTCAGATGCAAAAGCAGGATCTGGTTGGTCTTGGGCTGCGCGACGAAACGGCGACCGCATACCGGGCCTTCATGAAGCGGCTCGGCGAGTGGCAGGCGCTTTGCCAGCGCTCGTTCCATTCACTCGCGCTCGAGGGCGTCTACGAGTGGATGATGACCTATGCCAAGGGCGACGTCGCGATTCGGGCGATCCAGTGTACGTACGACGTGATCGGCCGGCTAAACGGCTCGTTCACCGAGCGCATCGAGTTCCTGAAACGGGACAACAACAAGCCGGGCGACGGCGTGCTGGTACTCACCACGATGCACAGCTCGAAGGGCCTCGAGTACGACCACGTCTGGATCAGCCGATCGGAGGAGGGCGTGGTGCCGGACGACAAGAGCCCTGAGTCGGAAGAACGGCGTCTTTTCTACGTCGCGATGACGCGTGCTCGCGACAGCCTGACCATCTCGTCGATCAAGAAGAACGCCGTGTCGCGGTTTGTGATCGAATCCGGGATCGAGCCAAATTCGGCCGTATGATGCGGCCGAATTTGGGCAGGGTGCAGTACCGTCAGTCTCCCTTGTTTACCCATGCGAAGGCGCACGCCAGGGCACCAGCGAATGCAATGACGGCCCCGGTATAGAAAACGCCGGGAGGCAGCAGGATCGATGAAACGTGCGAATCATCATTGCTGATCATGAGCCCGATGAGTCCGAGACCCAGGGCGGAGGCCAATAGTAGGAGTGCGACGGGAAGCGATGGTTTCATTTCGAATCCCTCTCGACCGTCAACGTCAAGGCGTAATGCCCGTCCGGGAAGGAAACGGTAATCGCGCCCTGTTCGGGCAGTTCCACCGACAAGGTGGTGAGGGGGAGCCCGCCGGTTACCGGGGACATGGAGGTGCAAGGACCGTGGTCAGCAGAATTGACGGTTCGTACCTCGGTGTCTTCAGCCTGAACTTCCAGGTGGATCGTTCCCCGCGACGTTCGCTGTGGCTTCAGGAACAGCGCGCGTCCGATGGGCAACTGCTTGGCCTGGTATCTCGGAGTGTTGCCGTCGAGCGTGCACGTCGAGTAGGGGAACTGCTGCTGGGTCGTTGCTGCGAAAGGTATGAGCGCTCCGGTGGGGGCGACGAAGCGATGCGTGCCGCGAACGAGGATCTGTCCTTCCTTCGACCAGTTGATATCGACAACAGGAGGGGTGTTGCTGCCGGCGTTTGCAACAGCTGCGGTCAGCAATACTGCGATCGTTACGAGCGTCTTTTTCAAGAGGTTTTCCTCGAGCAGTGGCGTTGTGAAATATCTCGGCCGAAGCCTTACGGTGTCGTGCTTGTGCTTGTGCCGTTCGTTCGGGGCTTTTCCTGGCGAAGCATCCACACGTCAATAGCTAAACACCCGATGGCCAGTGGAACCGTGTTGATCAGGAGGTAGGTAATGAGCGCTATCGGAGCCTGAAGTAGCCCGATGTTCGCAACGTCTTCGTTGCCCGAGGCAATGAAGTACGCAACGAAATGGACAACGCTCCAGATCGCATCTGTAGTGATATTTCCGGGCGATCCCCACAACGGTGCCACGCCGCTGAACGCGAGACTGGCGGATGCAGCCAACGAGGAGATCGTGATCGCCAGCGGTACGCATTGCTGGACAATCATGCCGAGGCTTCTTCGCGTATTTTGTTTCATGACGTCGTGAGTGCCCCGGCGTTGGTGTTGTCGGTGAGCGGCGCGCTGGTCGTTGGCGCTTCAATGACCAGCTCTCGCGGGACGCGCTTGAGCTGACCGTTGAGCGCGGCTTGCGGGCCGAGCCGGATCGTGCCGCAATACATCACGTTCCCGTTCACGCGGCCGTTGATCTCGAGCGTATCGCGTGCGTGGACGTCACCTTCCACGACGCCGTCGATTCGTACGAGCTCACCCTGCACTTGCCCCTTCACGATGCCGCCGGCTCCGACATGTAGCAGGCCGGCGGTTGAGATGATGTCGCCGTTGGCAATGGCAAAGACGCTCAAGCCGTGGTCGAGAATCATCGTGCCCTCGACGACCAGGCCGGCAGCCAGGATCGTCACGTTGATTGGTTGCGTTTTCATGGTGATCTCTCAAAACAGGGAGACGTCGCCGACCTTGGCAGGCGTCGCGGGTTTCGGGGCCTGTTCGACCTTTGCCGGGTCGGCATGCGTTGCCGGCGCGGGTGCCTCGGCGCTTGCCACGTCCTGGCGCTGACGAGCGGCAGCGCGGTGAATGTGGTGCGGTGGGGCCTTCGGCTGCGCGGCTGACTGGACAGCCGGCGCGGCTCCTGCGGTTGATACTGCGGCCGAGGACGCAGGCGAGGCCGGAGTCGGCGCGCTCGCAGCGGGTTGCTGGCCCGCAGTCGTCGCTGCAGCTGTGCGAGAAGCGCGAACTGGCGATGCAGCGGCCTTTTCCAGATCGGACGGCGCTGCGTGCGTTGATGGTTTCGGAGGGGCCGGCGTGCCGGGCGGCTCAGACGCCACCAGCGCTTCTGCGTTGACATGGGGTAGGCTGGCCGCGGTACGCTCGGCTGATTCGGCAAAGTCTGCGCCCGTAAGGGGGCGCTTCAACCCGGACGGTGCGGAGGCAGCGGTGGCATGTGTCGGTGCCGCAGCCGTGCTCTGCGTCGAGGTGGGCTCAACGAGCGCCGCAGCTTGCGGCGTATGCAGGACGTGCCAAAGCTTTGCGGCACACATGCCCGTGACACCGGCGCCCAACGCCAATGCGACGGCGATCGCGGTCGGCCGGCCGTACCGGCGACACGCTGACGTGAGTCGTGCGGCCACACGATCGCGCGTCGATTCTTGGCTGACCGGTGCGGGGAGCGCACGCACGTGGCAGTTGATGTCGATGACGACTGGTTGCGACGAGTATCGGGCGTGCAGCGCCTGAATCTCACGAATGTCCACGTTTTACTCCGTAGGTGACGTGTTGTTGGCGACGATCGGCTCGGTCGAGGCAGCACTGTCTCGACCGGGTGCGGCGTGATCTACAGACGTCGTCCGACCGTTTGCGTGTGCGTCGACCAATTCGCGTGCCAGTAGATCGCGCTCGTCTCGCAACCGGGCGAGCTCCACGCCCAAACTGGCAATCCAATCGGCCGCGTCCATCCCTTCGGGACAACCGGCGTCGGCGGCCGCGTCGAGCATGCGTTCGTTCGCTTGATTGCAACGTCCGACATACTCCAGAAGCCGATCACCGGCGCGTTCGAGCAACTGCTCGTCAAACCCCGTTAATAGCGCGGCGTGCTCGTTGGCATTACGGGCGTAGGGATGTGATTGCGTCGCCGTGGACGGCATCCAGTACGCGAGTGCGCGTTGGAGTTCGCGGATACGCGTGTCCCGGTCGTCGGCGGGCCCGGGAGCGGACGGGTCCGGCACGTTGAAATCCGGGTCGAGAAACGATGCCCCCTCCTCGGGGTGATCTTCAATCCACGCATAGACACCGGCGCCCCGGTGCCCGACCGAGCTCAATGACAGCACGACGGTGCCCTCGAGGCCGCCATAGCAGTTGAGCAACTGGCGGGCCTGAGCCAGGTTCAGCGGGATCGATGTCCGGCGGTTGATATTGGACGTCGGTTGATCAGCGGGTGCTGGGTGACTCACGAGATGGGTCTCCGGAGAAGGTGATCGGTACGTCGCGACACGGCGTGTGCGCGACAGGCTCAAGACGAGCTTATGCGCCGGATGACAAAGTCAAGATCCGGCCCGGCAATGTGGCAGAAGCGGTTGCGTCAGTCGCGAGCGGTGCCGTCAGCGTCGTACCGGTCGTTATCCGGAATGCACACGGTTCTGACGTGCAGGATGCGACCTTCGGCATTCTTGAGAATGTTGGCGCGCTCTTGCGGCGTGATTTTGTCGGCGAGCTGCGCTTCCATCGTCGCGGTGAACAGACGATCGTACTGAGTCAGGCATCGGACCAGCAGGCCAGCCAGTGGGCGTGTGACCTTCAGTTCGATCTGCTCACTCGGAAACGTCAGCGAGCGTGCGTTGTGCTTCTCGACCCAAGCAGTGGCCTTGCGCATCCAGTCGGCCGTTTCGCGTAGTACCATTTCGATCGCGCGGACCTTGCCGCCGCGCGCAACGGCGATCTTGGCCGCGCAGAAGTTGTAGTCGCTACGGATGAATGTGCGGGCAAAGACCGAGCTGTAGTGCAGGATCGTGACGGCATCGGAGTCCGGCACGATCTTGTCGATGCGGCTGTCGCTCGTCAGGCGCTGGATGGGCTTCAATCCAGTCGACGTGGCGAGGCGCACCGCTGGCTCGGCGGTGGGTGTGGTGGTTTGCGTGGGCGTGTCGGATTGCCCGCGCCCTTCGTGCGGTGGTTCGAGAACGGCAGACATGATTTTTTCGGGTGGTCTCTCTCATTGACGATTCTGAGCGAGCTGCCCGTCGTGCGTACCGGCAAAAGCGTGGCTGATTTCGTGAGCTTTTCGGGGATTGCGGGCCGCGATATTCGCGATACTGACTCTACTTCTCGCGTCACTGACGCATCGACCTTGACTTCGCTGGCCGAAGTCCATCTTTTGTACAAGCCGTGCCAATGGGCATGCTCCGACTGGTTGGCAACCAGTGTGGAATTCCTTTCTGATGAGCGCCTCGCCCGCGCTCCCCATTTCAGTCATGAAACTCGTTGCTGGCCGCATTCATTTGCGCCGCGACGTCGTTCGAACCCGGACAACGGGTGTCTCTCTCCAGGCCTCTGTCTGGGTAGAACGACTGTAGTCGACTGAGCCGTGAACCTGCGTCGGAATGGCACTTCCGAAAATGGGCTGTAGCGCAGCGTGACCATGCTGTGCGAGGACGACCTAACGTCCTCTCTATGAGCCGTCCGGCTCCCTGAGCACCACGTCCCCGGAAGGGACGTGGTGCTTGGGTCATTTATCCGAATCCACGAAGCGCGTTCCTCTGCCGAGGAGCGCGCTTTTTTTTTCGTCCTTTTCTTCTGTCTCGGAGGTACGTGTGCTTCCCAATCGTCTCGATTCCCGGATTGCCGACGTGATCAGTCAAACGATCGCCGAGGAAAGGTCGGCCACCGACACGACGTCACCCACCTGGCGGGCGCGTTGCGAGGTGGCGCAAGTCGCGATGTTCACCGACTCCGACCGCCGGATTTTTCTGTCCAGTATCGCCCAGCGTCGCGGAGACGCGGCCGCTAACGCGCTCGAGCAATCGGCGGACGCGTTGCGCACACAGGCGATCTTCAAACTTGCGAGGAAACCCTCATGAATGCAGTTGTCAGTATGGTCGGCGGCCCCGTGCGGAGCGTCGTTGAAGAGCGGGCAATGCGCCCGCCGGTGATCGGGAAGATCCGACCGGGCATCAAGGTGCTGACGTCGAGCGCACGTAGCAACCTGGACGCGGTCGCGCTGTATGAATCGATGGTCGCCGCCGGTGACTCGTTCGAGACGATCGGCAAGGCGATCGAGTCACGCTGCCGAATCAGGCACGCGTTGGCGCCGCGCAATACCGATTACTTCACCTGCCGCCGCTCGGACTTCAACAACCCGGACGTCGCTGACGAGATCCTCCGGCTCTACGGTGAGGATCGCGGGCAGGGCGTCAGGCTCTACCGCTTCCCGGTGTTGTTCGCCTTCAACGACTGGATGCAGAACATCCCCAACGAGATGGCGGCGTGGGGCGCGAGCAGTCGCAAGTACTTCTCGCAGTATGGGCTCGATGGCCTTCGGTACTGCAAGACGTACGCGAAGGTCGAGCGTGATCCGCGCGCGCAACGCGCGGTTCGCCACTTCGGCGGCCGCGACGTGATCTTCCGTCAGGATGACTCGATTCCCGATGGCATTTGCAATCCCGAGCAATGCCCACAGTACCAGAGTCGGCAGTGCAACCTCGGCGCGCACTTCATCTTCGCCATTCCGGACATCAAGGGTCTGGGCCTGATCGAGCTTCCGACGAACTCGATCTACGTGCTGCAGAAAGCCTATGCGGCGATGCAGACGGTCCAGCTGGCCCGCGGCAAGCTGACGGGTACCCGGTTCTGGATCTCGAAGCGCGAATTCGACATCACGCGGATCAACGACGCGGGCGAAGCGGTGCGTCAACCGCAGATGCTCACCGTGCTCGATGCGGATATCGACATTGGCGCTCTGCTTGACGGTGCGGAGGAGGCGCCGTTGGCGATCGAATCCGCAGGGCAGGCAGCACTGCCAGATGCTGGCGGCACCGTGGTTCAGCTTCACCCGGCAGAAGGCGAAAGCGCCGCTGGGCGCACTGACCAGGTGGAAGCCGGTGACGGCCCGCCCGAGTCGATGGAAGAGGCGCGTCATCGCATGCAGGACCTGCTGCAGCGTCTTCGCTTCGTTGACGACGAGCAACGCCAGGCGTTTCGCATCTACGGTCACTTCCGATTCGGTCGTGGCTGGATCGAGCGACCCGCGGACGTCGACAAGATGATCGAGCGGCTGACGACAGCGCTCGAGGATCCGGATTCACTTCAACGTGAAATCGGTTCGGCAGTCGAATCGTTCCGCAATACGTAACTGACACCCCTTTCGCCGGCCCTTCGGGGTCGGTGCCTTTTTCCTCGACGACGCGAACCGGAGAGTTCTTCAGCAAAGCAATTTGCTCAAGTGCTTTCGACCGCGTGTCTCACGCATCGAAATCGTCCGCGCAAGCGGCCATCTCTTGAATCATCCCCTGGAGGATCCTATGCGCCGGATCGGCAATATCACGGCGTTCTTCGGCGCCGCCGATGTGTTCAGCAATTGGCACCCGTGCAGCTTCACCTATCACGAAGTGACATTCAACTGTGTCGAGCAGTTCGTGATGTACGCCAAGGCGTTGCTGTTCGATGACCATGCGACAGCTGCAGAAATCCTTGCGTCGAGGTCGCCACGCGAGCAGAAGCGGCTTGGCCGATCGGTTCGCGGCTTCGATGAGGCCGGTTGGCTGCATGTGCGCGAATCGATCATGTTCGTTGGCTGTCGCGAGAAGTTTCGGCAGAACGAGGCCTTCGCCGCCGCACTGCGCGAGACTGGGTCGACGATCCTGGTTGAGGCCAGCCCGTTCGACCGCGTCTGGGGCATCGGGCTTGCCGAGCGTGACCGCCGTATCGCCGATCCGTCTGCCTGGCAGGGATTGAACCTGCTCGGCAACGCGCTCATGCGTGTGCGGGACGTGCTGTCGAAGTCGTAATTTCTCTTCATGCGTCGCGTGGTGGCGCGAATCTATCTCTGGCTGCCCTTGGGCGGCCGTTTCTTTTTCTGGAGGCGTCGATGAAGATCGCGCATTTTTCTGACCTGCACTACTCGCCTGGGAACCTCGACGAGGCCGATCGCTGTTTCACGTACGCGGTTGAGGAAGCCATTGCGGGCCGAGCCGACGTGGCCGTGATAAGCGGCGATTCGACCGACCATCGGCTCGATGCGCACTCGCCTGCGCTTCACGCGCTCGCGACGCAAGTTCACCGGCTCGCGCAGGCAATGCCGGTGATCATGTTGCAGGGCACGTTCTCTCACGAGCCGCCCGGCACGCTCAAAAACTTCTCCTTAATGGGCGCACGGTTCCCGGTTGTCGTAGTCGACCGAGTCTGCCAACTCGCTTTCTACAGGGATGGCGAGGCCTGGGCGTCGAGTGGACCGGTGTTCAACGAAGGCGAGATGCTCGACCACAAGGGGCTCAATCCGCAGGCGGTGTTCACCTGCCTTCCGACGGTCAATAAGGCGGATCTCGTGCTGAGTGTTGGCGCGGTGGCGGCATCCACCGATTTGGCTGATGTTCTCGGCACCTATCTCACCGCGGCCGGCCGGAATAACGTTCGGCTGCGGGCCATGGGGGTACCGACGATTGGAATATCGCACGGGACGGTGAACGGTTGCGAAACCGAGCACGGAGTCACGATGGCAGGGTTCGATCACGAGTTCAGCCTCGGCGTGCTGTTTGCGGCGGAATGCTCGGCGTTCATGCTCGGACATATCCATAAGCATCAGACGTGGGAGCGCGAGGGGCGCTTGGTGGGTTATCCGGGCTCAATCGGGCGATTCCACTACGGCGAGCTCGGCGACAAAGGCTATCTGTCATGGGAGGTCTCGGCATCCGGTGCCCAGGCGGTGCTGATGCCGACACCGTCTCGTGAAATGATTTCGGTCGCCTTCGACGGGCCGCCTGACATGAACGAGCTGGCAGCACTCGCAACGGCATCTGCCGGGAAGTTCGTACGCATCCGCTGGCAGATCGACGAAGAGCATAAGCAGCTGGTCGACCGCAAGGCGATCGGAGCGATGTTCTCGACGGCCGCCGGGGTGAAGCTGGAGCCGCGCGTGCTTCCTGTCATGCGCAGCCGGGCGGAAGGGATCAGCACTGCGCCGACGGTCGACGCAAAGTTGGCCAAGTGGTGCGAGTTGGCCGACGTCGATGCTGTCCCGCTGGTTGATCGGCTGCAGCTGCTCGAGACCGGTGAAGCTGACGCGATCGCGAAATCGATCTTGGAACGTTTGGCCGGTGCCGGCGAGCCTGCCAGTGATCAGTCCGGCCCGGCCGTTACCGCATCCGTTCTGTCGCTGGCCACATCGGCCGCTGCCCCCTCCGATGTGCCACCGAGCGCTGGTGAGCCGTCCTGGCTCTCTGACGATCTGTTTGCGGCGTAATGCCGCCCACTGACGGTCCGCCGTCATTTCGAACACAGCCGTGTTCCGATAGCCCGCGTGGCTATCGAAACGAGGTTCACCCCGCGCCTGTTGGCGCATCGACGGCAGCAGCGCTGCATCCATTTTCTTTCTACCCTGACGGGGCGTGTTCCCCGTCAGGGGCGCACTCCGTCTTAAATCCGGAGTGTGCTCATGTTTGGTTTCTATCCTGCTGGTGCCCGTTGGGCCCAGACCTTTACCGCGTCCACCGACGCCAAATCGCTGCAGAAGCGTCTCGTCGACCACGGCGGATGCACGGCCGCACTTTTCCACCAACCGTTCGGCGTCCAGCGTGGCGCCGTTATCGCGCAACGCGATGGCCTGTTCGTGCTGACCCATGTGATCGAAGCCGACGAGGCCGAGATCGTGGTCACGCCGGGCGTCGAACTGCAGAACCTGCTCTGGTCGTTCGACTCGGGGTACTCGGGGCAGTGGTCCGGCCGCGAGCTGAAGATTCTCACGGGTTGTCCCGACTGGGACTCGATGCTCAAGCAGACGTCGGACGCGTTCCGCCGCCTCTGTGGAACGGTGCAGGCCGCCGTCGAGGGCACATTGGGCAAGCCGGCTTCCCGGCCTGAGCCGACGCTCCCTGTCGATGACGACGAGATCCCGTTTTTCCTGCCGGATGACTATCTGCAGCCCATCTCGCTCGCGGAGATCCAGTCATGCGACCACTGAGACTGTTACTCGAAGGGTTCACTGGCGTCCAGGACGGGATGAAGCGCGACAGCGTTGAACTCGACCTGGAGTCGTTGCCCAACGGGTTGATCGCATTGACGGGGCCGAATGGCGCCGGCAAGACGACGATCATGGACAACCTGCACCCGTACCGGATCATGCCGTCACGCGCGTCGAAGCTCTCGGTCGATGCGTTCTCGTACTGGGATCACATCTGCGGGGCGCAGGCGCGCAAGGAATTCGAGTGGGAGCACGATGCTTTGCGCTATCGGTCGACCTTCGCGTTCCGCAAGCCTGGCAAGACCGGCAAGGCGGACTACTTCCTGTTCTATCGCTCGACGGATGGCGAGTGGCGGCCCGTGTCGTTGCCGGACGGCACCGTGTCGGACGGCAAGGGTGAAACCTACGATCGATGCGTTGACGCGATCTGCGGTTCCCTCGAATCGTTCTTCACGAGCGTGTTCTCTGCGCAGAACCGTCGACCTCTTGCGTCCTACGGCGCGACCGAGATCAAGGGGCTGCTCGCGGAGCTGCTGAAGATCGATCACCTCCGCGCGCTGTCGACGAAGGCTGTTGATGTCGCGAAAGTGCTCGCTCGGCAACTCGGTGTGGTGCAACAGGAGCTCACCGCATTCTCGGGAAAGCGTCAGCGTGTTGACGAGACGCGCCAGGCTGTCGCGACCGCGGCGGCTGATATCACTGCTGCCCGCGAAAAGCGTACGGCCGCGCAATCGGAGATCGCCACGTTGACGCAGCAGCACGCCGTGCTCGTTGCCAAGCAGGGTGAGAACTCGGGGACGGCGGCGCGCTTGGGTGAACTCGGTGTACGTCGCAATGAGCTGCAGGTGTCGCTTCAGACGTTGGAGCGAGACAAGCAGGCCGACGACAAGCGCTTCACGCAACGTGGGGCGGCGCTTCGCGAGGCGATTGCAGGGCACGCAGCTGTTGTCCGGCAGACCGAGCAGATCCGTGGTGCCGCGGCCGCGCGAGACGAAGCTCAGCTTCGCATCGGGAAGGCCGAGGCACAGGTCGAACCGTTGCAGCGTGCTATCGAGCAGCTTGATGCGAAGCGATTGCGGGCGGCGACGGTCGAGTCGACGCTCTCCGGGTTGCAATCGGAGGGCACCACGAAAGCCGACCTGATCCGAACCCTGACCGAGCAATCGTCGGTGATCGGGTCGGTGCCGTGTGCAGGGATGGAAATCCACGCAACGTGCCCATTGCTCGCGCAAGCGAGGAGCGCGGCGCAACAAGTGAACGTCCAGACCGTGTCGCTGAAGGATCTGCGAACGCGCTATCGACAACATCAGACGGAGTTGAAGGAACTCACGCCATCCGTCGACGCGCTGTCGGTTAAGCGAGCCGAGTTGCAGCAGGTGAACGCGGAGCTCAAGGACGCGCGTCAGGCCCTTCAACGTGCAACCGATCTTGCTGCTCGAAAGCCCTTGCTCGACGCGGCGGAAGCCGGGCTGACGAAGGCTCATGAAGAACTGGAATCGCTCGACGTTGAGCGGGACGAGGCCGCGAAGCGTCGGGAGACGGAATCGTCGCGCCTCAATGGCATTTTGCGCGAGGTTGAAGCGGAGGTGTCGCGCCTGGCAGCGGTCGATGTGACGCAAGCAATTGCGGAGGTCGATCGGCAGTTGGTCACCCGTCGTGACGCTTGCACTGGCCTGGACGCCCGGATCGAAGCTTTGATCCGGAGTCAGGTCGCCAGCGAAACGACGCTTGCGGCGCTCGAGCGCGAGTTGGAGGGCTTCTCGGCGACGCAAGCACTTGCTGAGCGTATCTCGGACGAGATCGCAAAGTGGAAGCTGCTCGCGAAAGGGCTCGGTAACGACGGCGTAATCGCTTTGACGATCGACGACGCTGGTCCGGCACTGACGCAGACGGTGAATGACCTACTGCTGGCGTGCTATGGCACGCGCTTTACGGTCGAGATCCAGACGCAGCGCACGTTGGCCAATGGCGAGACGCGCGAGGGGTTTGAAATCCTCGTCCACGACGCCGAAAGCGACAGCTGCAAGGCAGTCGGCGTGATGTCCGGTGGTCAGAAGGTCTGGATCAACGAATGCCTGACTCGTGGTGTCGCGCTGTATATCGCGGGCAACGCGGGACAACCGTATGAGTCGCTGTTCAGCGACGAGTCGGATGGCCCGCTCGATCCCGATCGCAAGGTGCAGTTCATGCGCATGAAACGCGAGGTTCTGCGTCAGGGCGGGTATGCGCGGGAGTTCTTTATTTCGCAAACGCCGGACCTGATTGCCGAGGCGGATGCGGTCATTGACGTGGCCGCACTCGCGAGGTAGTGCAGCACACATTTTTTAACCCTGGCGGGGAACGTTCCCCGCAGGGGCGTTCCTCGCCTTTTTTATTTCCGAGGAACGCAATGAAACTGAAGTCCAAATCAGCTGATCTGGTTCGAAGCCTCACGGTCTCGATTCGCCCGAAACCCATTCGCACGGGTACGGAGCACGTCTACGAGCTGAACGGTTCGCGGTTGCGCGACATGCTGGTCAACGGTCGCTGGGTGACGGTGACGGCTACGGCTGTCGTCGCATCCTGAATCGTCGACGGAGGAGCGCTCGATGAACGGGATGACGAACCTGGTGATGCTGTTGATCGCGATGCACGGCGGTGCGCAACCGCCGGCGCCTCTCTATCGCTATGCGGTGGCGGCACAGGCCGCCGTGGATAAGCGGCCGCCGATGAAAACGGACGCGATCATCTGTAAGGATGGTCAAGTCCACACCTTTTCGGCAGGGCAGCGTAAGCCTTGCATTTAAATCCCTGAACGTCGGCCCCGCTCTCGAAAGAGAGTGGGGCCTTTTCTATACCTCTGGAGTTTCCTATGAAGAAGCAAATCGGCTGGGCGGTGTTAATGGCGTGGCTGTGCTGTTGTGTTGCGATCGTGCTGACTGGGCGCGCGCAGGCGGAGACTGCGCCGCAGGTTGAGGTCGCGTTCTCGCCGGATGGTGGTGCGGAAAGTCTTGTGCTCCGCACCATCGGGGAGGCGCGGCAGTCAATTCGCATGCTGGCCTACTCGTTTACAGCTCCGGCAGTGACGCGTGCGCTCATCACCGCGAAGCGCAGGGGCGTTGACGTCGCAGTTACAGTCGACGCACGCAGCAACTTCGAAGAGGACCGTAGCGGCCGCGCTCGAGCGGCGCTTGGTGCCATCGCTTACGCCGGCATTCCGGTCCGGGTCGTGAGCGTCTTTCCGGCGCTCCACTCGAAGTACCTCGTTGTCGACAGCGTGACCGTCGAGACTGGCAGCTATAACTATTCGCAACAGGCCCGGTTCAACGCTGAGAACGTCATCGTGTTGCGAGGGGACACACGCATAGCAGATGCATACCGGAAAAACTGGGAAGCGGTGTCCGCACGCGGCGAGTTGTATCGCGCGCCCTGATTGAGTCGTTTATCTCAACCCACGCGGGAACAGCTCCCGCGTGGGGCTGCTCCCGCGCTTCTGGAGCAGCACATGATTTCTGAAATTCTGGTGCAGGTGGAGACGGCAATCGACGCGCTCGTCGCGCTGATTCGACAGGGGTACACACTATCGAACGCGCTGAGCGGCGGCAAGGACTCGACCTGCACGGCGATCCTGATGCTGGAGGCAGTACGACGCGCCGGCGCCCACGTGTCGCGCGAGCACTTCGTGACCAGCGCGGACACGACGATCGAGAATCCGAGTATGCATTGGCACCTCCAGGTCATGCTCGACGAGATTCGAGATGCCTATGCGGATGCCAGTACGCCAGTATCGGTCCACGTTGCGAAGCCGTCCCTGGCATCCCAGTTTGTCGTCGCAACGATTGGCCGCGGCACGCTTCCCCGCACCCCGGAAAACGGGGTGAAGAACGGAAAGCGCATACGTGCCTGCGCCTCTGACTGGAAGGTCGAGCCGCAAAATCGCTTGCGCGTCGCGCTCGAACGTTCGGCGGCAGCCGGTGGGAGTAGCGAGGTCGTCACCGTGCTTGGCAACAGGTTCGGTGAAAGCGGCAGCCGTGCGACGGCCATGGCCGCTCGCAACGAGAACGCACTGAGACCCGTCCGGAACGCGGACGGATTTCTCACGTTTTCGCCGATCGCCGAGTGGTCGACCGACTGCGTATGGACGATGCTCGCGCTCTTCGCGGAGCATACTGGCCGTCCCTTTCCGTCGCCGGTATCCAGCGAGTCGATTCGGCGCCTGTCGGACCTGTACCGTGCTGGGAACGAGGGTACGTGCGGTGTGATCCTCGGAGAGGGCGGTGCGCGTGCGGCGTGTGGCTCCCGATTCGGGTGCGCGTTCTGTTGCGTGACCGGTGAGCGTGATCGCTCGATGGAGTCGATGGTGAAGGAGGCCGGCCACCAGCATCTGGAAGGGCTGAATCGGTTCCGGAACTATCTGGTCGCGGTGCAGTGGGATC
Organism: Burkholderia sp. Ac-20345; assembly: GCF_017104825.1. Lineage (NCBI taxonomy): Bacteria > Pseudomonadati > Pseudomonadota > Betaproteobacteria > Burkholderiales > Burkholderiaceae > Burkholderia > Burkholderia sp. Ac-20345. Next base: position 87,454 of record NZ_JAAGPO010000004.1, read on the forward strand.
TCGGCCGGCGCGAGCTCGTCGGTCGGAAGCTCAGCGAGGCCGGGTACCTGGCGGTCAAGCCGGACGTCCTTTCGTATCTGGAGCGGGTCCGGCTGCTGCAGTACCTGCTCACACTCGACGTGCTTGAGGTCGAGCGCGCCGAGCAGCATGAGGGTGCATTGGCTGCGGGTGCGATACCTGACACGCCTGAAAACCGGGCGCTCTGCGACGTGCAGTTCGAGATGGTCACGCCGGCGCAGCTGGTGGCGATCGATTTCTACCTCTCGATGCACCACTATGCGCCGCACGCTTTTCCGGCGCTGTCGATCTGGTTCGACGTGAATCGCCTCGGCCGACGCTACCATGTTCCGGTCCTCGACCCGTTGCCGAAGATCGACATCCCGCACCATGGGTGGTTCTTCGTAGGCGAGTACGACGCCGAGGTCCCCACTGATGGCCTTCGCGACTACGCCGCGGAACAGTGGAATCGCTATCGCCATCCGGATCGGCCCAGCCGGTATGCACGCACGAAGTCCGGCGAGCAGATTGTCTATTTCGAAGAGAGCGATCAGTTCGAGGTGGACAGCGAGGCGGCCTGCGCCTTTGTGACCTGCAGCTTCGACGCTGGCTGGTCCGTGAAGGCCCAGCAACACACCGGGATGGAGTCGGCCCGGTTCTGGCTGAACGAAGGCATCCTGCGGCTGCCGGGCGGGATGGCAGGGCGGTATCAGGAGATGGCGAAGCGTGGGCAGTACTTCGCCCATCTCGCCGAGCGACACAACCTGACGCCAGCCGAGCTCGATCGATTTCTCGTCGACAAGGCGATCTCGAACGCTGAGCACCTCACGATGCTGAACCTGGCGCCGGTCGACCTGTTCTCGCAGGCAGCCTGAAGGAGCGCGATCTTGGACAAGGCCCGGCACTCACGTGTCGGGCCGTTTTTTTTACTATCTACGATTCAGGGCTTAGATACCGGCGGAGTAGGCGAGAATGATCGCACCAATGCGACTGGCGCATGCCATAGCCACGGTCAGTCGGTGGCGTGCATCTTGTTGGGGAGCTGCTGGTTCGCGGGCAATAGATACAACCGCATCAGTCGCCGCGATTGCCACGGCCAGTATTGACATCATGCTGTTTCTCCTGAATTAGAGGATATGAGGACACGGGTGTGTCTTCAATGACCCTATACGGCACTACCTCGAAATGTTTCACCCCCTTTGCGGAAATAATTTCGGCGCCCGCCGGCCAGGTGCTGGTCGAAGTCGGCGTTTCGCGGACGGTCGACGCGGCGACACGTCCGCGGTGTCGTTGTGGCCTGCCGACGCGGCTTCTTACGACGCGCTGGTATCGCTGCTGTTCAGCAATGCTGCAAGGTCAGGGTCCGGCGGCGTCGGCGTGGAGTGCGCCGTCTGAATTCGCGCGCGGCCGATCATGAGGTTCCGAGAGTCGATCGAGATGCGCTCGATATGTCGGCCGCGCGCCGCGCGCTCCGGGATTCGCTGGTACGGGTGGCCACGATGGATGTAGTCCTCGAGGTCCGGTTCGGCGAATACGACTTGGTGCGCATTGGTCTCGCTCAGTGCGACGCAGAGCATGGCGAACGGAGTCCCTGCCAACTCGCGATCCGCGACTCGGTTGAGGATCGCGTCACGAGTCTGGTGGTTCGAAATCAGGATGCCCGGGCGGCCCTTGTGGTTATCGAGCTGAACGACGACCTGCGCCGGGTCGGACCGAATGACGAAGAACCTGTACCTGCAGGCCGCGACGTCTTCGTTCGCGAAGTAGATAAGGTCAGAATACTGAGTTCTGTAGTCCATATGAATGTTCCGGTGGTGAAGAAACCAGCAACAGTGCTGGCTTCTTCAGGCTATCGGGGCGGTCGAGAAGTCAAATCGCGTCGTTGGTTTGCGGTGAAGGCTGGAGCGTCGAGCGAATCCGGATTACCGTCCGTTGGCTGGTGAGGCCGAGCGCGTGCATGACGTCGTCGTTGCTTCGGCCGGCGAGCAGCAGACGGCGTGCGTAGGTATTGCGAAGGGTACGCGGGCTCATGTCGGGAACGCGAATGTCGACCGCGAGCAGCTCATCGCGAACGATCCTGCCGAGCATTTCGTCGGTCATCGGTCCGCCGGCGCGGGGTGACGGAAACAGCAGCGCGCTGACGACCGTTGGCGTGTGATTCCACCACCGCTCCAGACCCGGCCGGGCAAACTCCTCGAGATTGATTCGACGTGCCTCGCGCGGGCCTCGTTTGGGGATCAGGATGTGTGGCCGTGCCGGTGACAGGTCGAGGTCTACAGCCGCCGCCTGTCGGATTTCCTGGGCGGTGATGCCGGTCGAGAGTAAAAGGCCGACGATGGCTCGATTACGCAATGCCCGGTCGTCGAGCCCGTCGATCGCCTGAATCGAAGCCTGCAGTCGACGATCGTCGGCCTCGAGCAGGTATGTCGGGACGGGCTCGTCCTCCGGCCACGTCTGAGTCAGGGTATAGGCTGCAGCGGGATTGGTTTTCCGTACACCGACGTCGACAAGGTGCCTGCCGAGCCGGTCAAGGAGCTTCTCGTAGCGCAGACGTGTCGTGGTGCCGGGTTTGCATCGGCGGTCGAGATCAGTAAAGAACGATTCGAGGTGGTCCGGCCCGAAGGTGGCCAGCGATCTCTGCGAGGCCGCGAGGTGGCGCATGAAGCGCTCGAACATCGCCTCGTGTTGGACGATCGATCGCGGCGAGAACGCGCGCCGATCGGCGCCGGCAGCTTCGGTGCGTTGCCATTGCTGATAGGCCTCGGTCGGTGCCGACAGCCAGAGAGTCGGTTCGTCCATTCGATCTTATATACTGAATATTACCCGTCACAAGCATAACGCGAATCTACGATTCGCGTCACTAGTCAGCAGAAGTGAGGGGTGTTGCTTCACCTACGGTTCCGCTTTTGGAGCGCCCCCGGCACGCAGCCGACGCGCTTCCCAACACGAATCGGATTTTGCCCGAGGCGAGCCACTTGCAGGGCACGCCGAGCGGTCGCGGCACCTGAAGCTCAAGCCGCTTCCTTACTCGCCTCGGACGCGGAAGCCGCCAACAAAAACTCTCGGACGCAGCGATAGACAATCGGCAGCGATGGGGCCGCGCGGTGCCAGTCGATCAACCCGCTCAGATCGAGACCTGGCATGGACTGCGGCCCGATGCGTGGAAGCGCGTCGATGATCGCCAGGTCATTGCGGCTCTGAAACGCAAGATCCGAGAAGGCCTGTTCTTCGATCTCGAGCAATACGGCCCAGCTCAGGGCGTGTGCGAGGTCGGCACTGAGATAGCGCTCTGCGAGTGACGTCACGATGCGTCGCAAATCGTCCACCGCACGTTCGAGCGCGTGCTCGTGCCGGACTGGATCGAAGTCAGGATCGTCGCATTCGACTGTTGGGGCGAGATTCATAGCGGACAACGTTGTGAGAGAACAGCAGTCCGCCACTCGGAATTCCAGAGGTGGCAGGCATGCAGAATACACGGCAAATGTATCCAGTGTTCCGCAGAAGTTCAAGGCCGAACGCCGGCTTGCTGGATTTCAAAGAGCGTGCGGTCCTTACCATCAATCCACGCTGGTGGGCGGCTGCGACCGCTCCAGGGTGCGTAGGTTTCGGGATCGCGATACCTGTCTGCCGGACTCCGATTTGATTTCTGCGCGCCGTGAAGCTTCCGCGCGCCAATGTCGTCCTCCTGGACGAGCCGGCGGACCTCGTTCAGGGTGCCATCGCTCGCCTGAGTTTTGGCGGCGCGAATTGCCGTTTCGAGCACGTCACGCTGCGCGAGCAATGTTTGGTAGGTCGACATATTTTCTCTGGCCGGGGTAAGGACGCTGATACGGACTACCCGCACGCGGTCCAATCCGAAGTCAAGTGCTGTCAGTTGAATACAACACCGCACGATGCAATGTTGGATTTGTAAGGGTTCTATATATTCGGATGCTATTCAATTTTTGACAATTATTGACGGCGTCTGTCTTGCATCGAATAAGCCAAATCTTCTTCACATCGAGTCGCCGGTGGCTGATTAGGCAGGGTTCGGCGGCGCTCCTGGCGAGCCCATCTCTATTTCCGAGATCTCTTTTATTCAGATTGATAATATATGTAAATATACTATAAATAGTAAATTTAACAATATCAATTATATTAATAAATGGATATTGGTGATATATATTGCGAGATTGGGTGGGTATGACAATTTTTGACCATCTTTCGTGATTTGCTGTGGGAGTATCAGGGAAAATTTCGAGAGAGACCTACCATGCGCCGCTTCATGCGCGATATCGAGAAACGGCGCGTTCAACGAGAATCGGCCAAACAAGCGATTATTTTCGACTGCGCTTCAGTGAGTGGCGATGGGTGTGCACTTTAGGTCAAAGTCACGGCGTGGGTGATGTACCTCAGTCCAGTCGTGTTTCTCTCCGAACAAACAGCGCAGGCGGCGCCGATCGTCGATCTACGTGCGCCGATTTCATTCCAGCCGACGACCACCGCGACCAGCAGGGGAACCCCAACCGTCAATATCGCAGCGCCGAACTCAAACGGGATCAGTCTTAACCAGTACCAGACGTCCGGGGTGTGCCCCGAAGGGCTCGCGCTCAATAACAGCACTGTGCCTGGGACTCCGTTGCTGGGCGGAGCGCTCGGTGCGAATTCGAACCTGAGCGGGCGTCCGGCGTCGACCATTATCAACCGGGTCACGTCGAACAACGCCGCGGTGATGAATAGGCCGTTGGAGACTTTCGGCGTTCCGGCAACCGTCATCGTAAGTGCACCCGGCGATGTCTCGGTGAACGGAATAGCCCCGACGAATATTCCGGGGCTGACGTCGTCGTCGGCGGCTTTACTTCGAACGGTAGCGTGACGCTGACCGGCGACGGCGTGATCGACGGCGGCTCGTTCAGCGGCGGGAAGGGTGTCACGGCGGCCGGCGGCATCACGACGGTACGCGCCCCTTCGTGCACACCTGTCAAGATCGATCAGCATCTAGGCCTTACTACGTGGTGGTGGCGATAGAAATGAACTACAGAACAAAAGAACAACTCGGCTTGGGTGTGGTGGTTTTTGTGGCGGTGGTCGTCATCATCGCTGCCTTGGCCACCGGTCCTTCTGGCACGGTCGCATCAATTGACGGGCGTTCTCACGTACAAAAGCAATGAAAGTAACTGCCTTCACCCGATCGAAGCTGCCGCTTCTCGTCGCGAGTCTTGCTGCACTTCATGCGCCAGTGCAGGCGGAATCAATGCCCCCAGTGCCTCGCCCTGTACAAGACCCGGCGCAGTTGATCATTGATCAGCAACGTGGACAGGCGAGGCAACGCCAGCTAGAGCAGCCGCCAGCATCGATCACGATTGTGCCGACATCGGAAACCACGCTCGACATTCCGGTCGGTACGCCGATCGATGAGATTATCGAATCCGGGCCTACATTTCCGGTGCAGCGAATCGCGCTCCAGGGGGAGGATGGCAAGCCGTTCGTTCCGCCCGGCGGCATCTCGCGCAAGAGGCTCAATGAGGTGATCGGACCGTTCGTCAACCATGATCTAGGCTCGCACCGCATCAATGTGCTGCTGAAGCGGCTCACCGGCGTCTTCGTCGAAGGCGGCTTTGTAACGACGCGCGCCTTGCTTGGTTCGCAAAACCTGGCTACCGGAACAATCAACGTCACGGTTCAGGTCGGCCGTATTGCGAGCTTCATGGCCGATGGCAAGCCAAAGGCGGGTGAGTCCTCGGTAGGTGGTGGATGGCTGACCGATGCGGGTTACGAGAATGCGTTTCCCGCTGCGTCTGGTGGCGGCGTGACACCGGAGTCGATTTCACTCAGCAACGACGGCAATGGGCCGCGGGCGATCGTCAAGGTTGACGCGAAACGTCCGATGCAGGTTTTGACGTTCGAGACCGCAAAGCCGGTAATCCAGCAGCAGTTGCAGGTGCTGGCTCTCGAAAAAGCCAGTGCGGATTTTGTAGGTCGCCTGATGAAGGGCGCTGCGATCCAGCAATGAGCGATGTGGAGTGAGAGCGGCAACATCTGAATTGCTGAAGATCGATTGCACCCACTTCATCAGTACCCAATGTCCTTAAGAAAAAATGAAGACAATTTCAGTTGCCACAGCTGTCGCCCTTGTTATGTCGATTGTCCTGAATTCCGCATGAGACGGACAGGCCGGAACCGGCCGATATCAGTGACATGGAGACAACCGCAATGAACGAAAGCCAACCTGTTCCTCAAGCCCCGCCGCGGATCCGGCGCGGGCAGCGCATCGCGCTCGCGCTGCTGATGGCGAGCGGCATCGTCAACTACCTCGATCGCGGCACGCTGGCCGTCGCAAGCTCGGCGATCCGCGGCGATCTCGGCCTGTCGCTCGCGCAGATGGGGCTGCTGCTGTCGGCCTTCTCGTGGAGCTATGCGCTGTGCCAGTTCCCGGTCGGCGGGCTGGTCGACCGCATCGGGCCGCGCCGGCTGCTCGGGATCGGCCTGATCGTCTGGTCGTTCGCGCAGGCGTCGGGCGGCATCGTGTCGACCTTCGGCTGGTTCATCGTCGCGCGCATCGTGCTCGGCATCGGCGAGGCGCCGCAGTTCCCGTCGGCCGCGCGGGTGGTGAGCAACTGGTTTCCGCTGCGGGCGCGCGGCACGCCGACCGGCATCTTCAACGCCGCGTCGCCGCTCGGCACCGCGCTCGCGCCGTTGCTGCTGTCGATCCTCGTCGCGTCGTTCGACTGGCGCTGGGCGTTCATCGCGACGGGCGCGGCCGGCCTCGTCGTCGCCGTCGTCTGGTTCGCGCTGTATCGCGATCCGGTGCGCGCGCAACTGTCCGCGGCCGAGCGCAGCTATCTCGATGCCGACGCGCAAAGCGTGGTTGCCGCACCGAAACTGACGTTCGCCGAATGGCGCAGCCTGTTCTCGCACGGCACGACCTGGGGGATGCTGATCGGCTTCTTCGGATCCGTGTACCTGAACTGGGTCTACCTGACCTGGCTGCCGGGCTACCTGACGATGGAACGGCACATGAGCCTGATCCGTACCGGCTTCGCCGCGTCGGTGCCGTTCCTGTGCGGGTTCGTCGGCTCGCTGCTGGCCGGCTGGCTGTCGGACCTGGTCACGCGCCGCAGCCGTTCGCCGGTCGTGAGCCGGCGCAATGCGGTGGTGGTCGCGATGCTCGGGATGGTCGCGTTCACGATTCCCGCCGCGCTCGTGCAGAGCAACACGGTGGCGCTCGCGTGCATTTCCGTCGTGATTTTTCTCGCGAACGCCGCATCGGCCTGCTCGTGGGCGCTCGCGACGGCGGCCGCGCCGCCGAGCCGCATCGCGTCGCTCGGCGCGATCCAGAATTTCGGCGGCTTCATCGGCGGCGCGCTTGCGCCGATCCTGACAGGCATCATTGCGCAGAAGTGGTCGTTCGTGCCGGCGCTGCTGACGGCCGCGGCGATCGCGTTCGCGGGTGCAATGGCCTACCTGCTGCTGGTGCGCAAGCCGATTCCCGAGCAGGCCGCGAGCGCCGCGTCCGGGCCGTTGCCGGCCTGAGCACGCGGCATGCGCCCCGCATTCACTGAAGCAAGGAGAAACAGATGCAACACCCGCAGCAATCGAACGTGACCATCGAGGGCATCGTCCCGGTGATGCTGACGCCGTTCGACGATGCCGGCGCGATCGACTACGCCGGGCTCGAGCGGCTCATCGAGTGGTATCTGGCGCACGGCGCCGATGCGTTGTTCGCGGTCGCGCAGTCGAGCGAGATGCAGTTCCTGAGTCTGGCCGAACGCGCGGAACTCGCGCGCTTCGTGGTCGAACGAGTGGCCGGGCGCGTGCCCGTCGTCGCGTCCGGGCATATCAGCGACGATCTCGACGCGCAGGTCGAGGAGCTATGCGCGGCGGCCGAATCGGGCGCGCAGGGCGTCGTGCTCGTGACCAATCGCCTCGATCCGCAGCGCAAGGGCAGCGGCGCGCTGCTCGACCATCTTCAGCGGCTGCTCGCGCGCTTGCCGGCGGACCTGCCGCTCGGCCTGTACGAGTGTCCGGCGCCTTACCGGCGGCTGCTGTCGGATGACGAACTGCGCGCGTGCATCGACACGGGCCGCTTCGTGATGCTCAAGGACGTGAGCTGCGACCTGGAGACGGTGAAGCGGCGGGTCGCGCTCGCCGAGGGCTCGCCGCTGAAGATCCTCAACGCGAACGCGGCGATTGCGTGGGATGCGATGAAGGCGGGTTCCGCCGGCTTCAACGGCGTGTTCACCAACTTCCATCCGGACCTGTACCGGTGGTTGCGTACGCAAGCACATACGAATCCGGCGCTGGCCGACGAGCTTTCGACGTTCCTCGTCGTGTCGGCTGTGTCGGAGGCGCTGGGGTATCCGGCGCTCGCGAAGCTGTATCACCAGCGGATCGGCACGTTCGCGTCGATCAAGTGCCGCGCGATCGACTACGACGTGCGTGAACGGTTCTGGGCGCTCGATGCGGTGCTCGACAAGATCGTGGCCGGCACCGAGCATTTCCGCCGGCGGATCGCTGCGTAATAGGGCACGCGGTGTGCTGGTCGAGGCTTGCGGTGCGCGACCGTATGGCGTGCCGCTCCGGCGGCCGCCTTCGCTCGCATGAGTGCCTCGGGAAGCGCGCGGTAGCGGCGCGCGTTGGTCGCAGGCATGGTCGGCTTGTCGCGAAGCGTCGCGCACGCGTTGCGACAAGCGACGTCGGTGGCGCACCTGCCACGTCCCGGATGCGGTGAGGCCGGCGCCGCGTTCTGGCCGAACGCGTAACGTGCGAACCCATCGGGATTTTCAATGCGGTCGAAGGCGGTGAATCCGCCATTCACAACCGGGCCGCCGCACTGGCCGGGCGGTCACAGGGGGCTGGTTGTCACGAACGACGGCGTGCCGTCGACACGACGCCGACGCACGGCCCCACCTTCATCCATCCCGTCGCACCATCGAGCCCCAAGCCCCAAGCCCCAAGCCCCAAGCGCAATGCCGCCGCTCGTCCATCCAACCCGTTGCGCCCCGCGATCTTCCGCCGCCGCCACCGGCTGACCGGCGCATGTTCACGTCGGACGACAAAAGCACACAAATCTGATCAATCCTTCCCGGCGTTTCTTGTAACGATTCGTAATATCGCGCCGACGAGCGCTTTTTACCGACGAACCGTTGAATCCGCATCCGCTTCCCATGCAACACGCCACGACGACAGGCCAGCCACCGATTCTGGCGGCACCTGTAGATGCCATGCTGCACGCCGTGATCGACGAGGTCATCCACCGGAGCGTGTCGGAAGCGACGACGCGCAGCGGCTACATGCGATGTGCCGACTACGCGATCGTCGGCGCGCAGGTATTGACGTTGCTGACCGGCAAGCCCTACCGGCCGTTCGCGGGCGGGGAGGTGCTGGATTTCGGCGGCGGCAACCTGTATGCGCTATGCACGACGCGCGAGCGGCGCCGCACTGCGCGGCATCTGTCGCAACTGGCGAGATATCACTGCTGGATCGAGGCGCGTCACGACGACGTCGGCGGCCGTGCACGCAAGGAGATCGTCGATTTCACGCTGCGTCACGACGAGACCGTGGCGAGCAATCTGGGGATGTCGTTCGCACGCGCATACCAGGCGTATTTCTGGGGCTGGGACGACGAGCATACGGTGCCGGTCGAACTGCACGATCATCCGGTCTTCGCGAAACAGGGCCCCGTGTGGCGCTGGGCCGAGCGTGAATGCACGTCGCTGCTGCGCGCGTACGAGCGCGAGCGGCCGGGCTATTTCGGGCGTCAGGTGTCGCGTGCGATCGACCTGTTCGCCGATCGCGTCGAAGGTCTCGGCTGACGGCACGCCGTTTCTGGCGAACCGAGGGCAGGCTGCCTGCCGCCAGGGCGCGAACCGGGGAAGAGAGCCCGGCGCTTGCTTGCGCACTGCCGGGCGTGAGCGATGTTTCCAGGCGGGACATCGTGTGCGGCGGCCACCGGTCGATGAACCGACCGGTGGCCGCCGCACACGATCATCGGGCGGCGCTGGCGTTCATCACTTGTTCGCCAGCGTGCCGGCGCTGTTGGCGCCGCCGAACAGCTGCGTCAGGTACTTCGTGTTCGAGTTCATCTTGGCCATCAGCGAGTTGAGCGCCGTGAACTGCGCCTGGTACTGCTTGGTCAGCTGGTCGGCGTAGTCCGTCAGGTCCGACTGCTGCTTGGTGACGCGCTTCAGATCGGCGCTCAGCGCGTTCGTGCGCACGTCGATCATCCCGTCTTTCTTCGTGAACGGTGCGATCTGCTCGGCCAGGCGCGCGCCGATCCCGTTCTTCGAGTTGAACAGACGCGCGACTCCCGCCTGGTTGGTCGACAGCGCACTGTCGAGCTTCGCGTTGTCGATCTTCAGCGTGCCGTCCTTCTCCAGCGTGATGCCGAGCGTCATCAGGTTCGTGTGCCCGTTGCCGTTCTCGTTGGGGACGCCGAGCGCGATGCTCGACGCGAGCGAGTTGCGGATCGTGTTCAGCGTCGAATCGCCGATCAACGCGCCCTGCGAGTTCGCGCCCGGCGTGAAGCTCGTCAGCGTGCCCATCGTCTTGACGACGGTGTTGTACAGGTTCACGAAATTTGTGATCGTCGCCGCCTGCGCCTTCGTATCGGTGCTGATCGTCAGCGTCTGCGATCCGGTCGCGTTGATCGCGTCCGCCGACAGGTTCAGCGTGACGCCGGTCAGCACGCCCGACACCGCGTTGCTCGCGCTGGTCGATGCGATGCCGTTGAGCGTGAACTTCGCGTCCTGCGCGGCGGTGCTCTGCTGCCACGCGGCCGCGCTGTTCGCCGATTCGATCTTCGATGCGCCGCCGGACGTGTCGGCCGTCGACTTGACGCCGAGGCTCGACAGCCCGTTGTCGCCGGACACGTCGCCGACCGCGACGCTGATCGCGTTCGCCGAGCCGGTCTTCGTCGATGAGAGCACGAGGTGCGCGCCGTCGGTGCCCTTGATGACGGTTGCGCTGATCCCCGGGTTGTCGGACGCGGAGTTGATCGCGGCCGCAATGCCCGACAGCGTGTTGTTCGTGCTGCCGACCGGGACCTTGAACGACTGGCTGCCGAGCGACAGCGTCAACGTGCCGGTGCCGAGCGCCTTGCTCCCGTCGAAGCCCGACGACGCGAGCGCCTGCGCGGTTGCGATCTGCGTGACGCCGACCGTGTAGGTGCCGGCGACCGCACCGACGCCCGCGGTTGCGGTCAGGCCCTTGCCGCTCGCGACTGCGTTGAACGTCGACTGCAGGGCGCCGTTCTTCAGCGACGCGAGGCCCGCCTCGAGCGCGCCCAGCGCCGACGACAGCGCGCCGAATGCGGAAATCTGCGTCGTGCTGGTGGCTTGCGTCGACGTCAGCGCGGCCGCGCGGCCGGCCGTCTTCGCGTTCACAAGCACCTTGACGAGCGCGTTGATATCCGACGTATTGCCGGTCGAGCCGCTGATGATCGATTGCACCGCCTGTTGCATCACGCTGTTCGTATTCGCGCTGCTGTTCACGGGCGTGTTAATTGCCATGGGTGGTCTCCGGTTGGAAAGCGATCCCGTGACGAGCGGCTGCCGGGACGGCCTGCGGCGATTCGAATGCAGGCCGTCTCCGGCGAGACGCGTTCCGGGGTTCACGGGAATGTCGGGAAAACGTAAGGACGTGCGCTATCGTATATTTAAATCGGCATTAATTGGTAATTTTTTGTAATGGTTATTGAGAAAAGTGTGGGCGGGAGCGGGGTGATTAAGCGAGGGCTAAAGATCGGCGATTTTTTGCCGTTAACACATCGTTTTGATTAAATTCATTCGATGATTTTTGCCGGCATTGAAAACTTGCCGGGAACGTGAATGTTTTAAGTTTTTTCGCTTTCTCCACTAAACACCGAGTTGATTGACGGTGCGCGGAAGGCGATCTGCCTGCCCGGAATCAAGCTGGAATCCGCGTCGACTGGACGATTCCCGGCGTGCTGCATCATTCGGCATGCCCGTGAAGCGTTTTCCTTTGGCAATGCGTATTTTCGGGTCATGTGTCTTTTTCTGAAACAAAGTGCACATCCATTGGCAATGTCGATGGAATTTCGGAAATCAAACCGGTCTGCGCGAGCCGTGTATCCGGTTGTCGATGAATGACAGCAGGAATGCGTGTTGTGGCCGATCCGCGTCAATTGAATTCGGAAATGTCGACTGAATCAGGTGGCCTGAAACAAGAAGGGCATTTTTCATTCTCGTGAAACATCGAACAGGGTGATCGGCACAGCTCGCAGGCCGTTGTCTAATGGCGTCGCTGTCTCGAATTGTCCACTTGTATGTGACAGCGAATCTTGTTTTAGCGGATTGATGATTTCCCGCGAGACAGTAGACTGCATCCGTGCTTCGCCAGAACCGATCCGGAGCGCGCCAGGAACGGCGCGACCCGACGGATTCTTCGGCGGCGGGCCAGCCGGCTTGCTGTCCGATCGTGCGAGGAGTGGTTCGTTGCCGAACTGGCGCGCCGATTCGGCGCATATCGGCACCGGACGCATCAAACCGTCAATTCAAGGGTGATTGCTATGCGTTACGTTTCGCTGGAGTCGAAGAAGGACGAGCTGCTGCTGGCGGCTCGCGTGCTGTTGATGATCCTGTTCGTGCTGTTCGGCTGGCAGAAGCTGAGCGGCTTCTCGGGCACGGTCGCATACATGGCGTCGACGGGGAACCCGGCGCCCGAGCTGGCGGCCGCGATCGCGGTGGGGATCGAGCTGGCCGGCGGCCTGCTGATCGCGATTGGCTTCTATACGCGCCCGCTCGCACTGGTGTTCGCCGCCTACACGCTCGCGACCGCGTTGATCGGCCATCGCTACTGGGCGCTGCAGGGGATGGAGCAGTACATGGCGATGATCAACTTCTACAAGAACGTGAGCATCATCGGCGGGCTGTTGTTGCTCGCGCTGACTGGCCCGGGGCGGTATTCGCTCGACCGGAAGTAAGGCAGCACGACGTTTCCCGCAGGTGTGACGGCCCGGTGCGCGAAAGCGCACCGGGCTTTGCTTTTTGGCGATGATCGCGATGTGGCGGTTCCGCGGATCCCACGTGCGCAAGGGCGGCCACGCGGCGCGTCGACGTCGCCGGCAGCACGGGTGTCGTCCGTGCGGACGATATGCCGTGCCGGGCGACGGCCGCCGGCCGCGGCGAAAGACGCACGGCCGTCGCAGGGTGGCCGATCTGCCATCACGATGAAGCGGCTGTCATACTCGGCTATTCTTCCCACGACCAAGGCGTGAACGTCGAACGCGACCTCGCACGCTCCCCAGTCACCCGAATTGCCGCTCATGCCAAATCCGACCTCGTCGACCGACCTCCCGACCGTCCTCCTCATCGGCGCCGCCGGCCTCCTCGGCCGCGCGGTTGCCGCATCCCTGGCCCGCGAATCGTCGCTGAACCTCGTCGCGACCATCCGGAACCCGCAAAGCGCAGGCGCCAGACGTCTCGCACTGCCCCCGGAAAACCTCGCCGAACTCGACGTCCTCGACGAGCCGGCCCTTGAACACCTGTTCGCCACCCGCCACCCGGCCGCCGTGATCATCTGCGCGGCCGAGCGCCGTCCGGACGTCTGCGAACGCGACCCTGCCGGCGCACGCGCGATCAACGTCACCGCGCCGGCCCGCATCGGCGCGCTCGCCGCGCGCCACGGCGCATGGACGCTCGGCATCTCCACCGACTACGTGTTCGACGGCAAGGCCGCCCCGTACCGTGAGGACGCCGCGCCGAATCCGCTGAACATCTACGGCCGCACGAAGCTGGAAGGTGAGGCGGCACTCCTCGCCGCGTCGCCGCTGTCGTGCGTGCTGCGCCTGCCGCTGCTCTACGGCCCGATCGTCGACTGGAGCGAATCGGCCGTCACGAGCCTCGTGCCGGCGATCGTCGCCTCCGCGCGGCCGGGCGCCGACGTGGTCGGCATGGACGCATGGGCGATCCGCTACCCGACGTATACGCCGGACGTCGCGGACGTGATCCGCGACCTGACGCTGCGCCATCTCGCGGGGGCATCGATCACGGGCCTCCGTCACTGGTCGGGCGAGGAGCCGATGACGAAGTACGACATCGCGCAGCGGATCGCGGCCGCGCTCGGCATCGAAGCCGCGCTCACGCGGATCGACCAGCCGACCGACGCGACGCCGCGCCCGTACGATTGCCATCTGGACGCATCGCACGTGCGCGCCGCCGGGATCGACCACGCGACGCCGTTCGATACCGCGCTGCGCGCCGTGCTGCGCGATGCGCCGCCGGTGCTGTAGGATCGGGCGCCACGCGCGGCCCGCGCCACGAATGACGTTCGCAAGCGAGCACCGGCCCGCACCTCACCGCCCACCCAGGAGCCCAGCCATGCAACTGAAATGGCTCGAAGACTTCGTCGAGCTCGCGCGCACGCGCAGCTTCACGCGCGCAGCGGAGAACCGGTTCGTCACGCATCCGGCGTTCGGCCGTCGCATCCGGTCGCTCGAGGAATGGGTCGGCACGCGGCTGATCGCGCGCACGAAGCCGCTCGAACTGACGGCGGCCGGCACCGTGTTCCTCGATGCCGCGTCGAACGCGCTCGACATCCTGCACGGCGCCCGCACGCAGCTTCAGGAAGCGGCGCCGGTGCTGGAGAACAATCTCCGGATCGCGACCGGCCGCACGCTCTCGGCCACCTTCTTCCCCGATTGGTACGACGAGGCGGTGGCGCGCGCAGGCTTCTTCACGGCGACCGTATCGACCGGCAGCGCGGAGGAGGCGATCCTGCAGCTCACGGCCGGCGACGCCGACATGCTGATCGTCTATTCGAGCCCGCATACGCGGCTCTTGATCGATCGCGACCGCTTCGACTGGCTGTCCGTCGCGCGCGAGGTGCTGGTGCCGGTCAGCGCGCTGGATGCGCGCGGCAGCGCGCGCTACCAGTTGCCGGCCGGGCAGGCGCCGGTGCCGTGGCTCGCGTTCGCGCGCACGCTGACGCTGCGCGCGGTGCTCGCGCGCCATCTTGCCGAAATGCCGAACCGCCCGACGCTGCGACCCGTGTACCAGGCCGATTCGTATGAAGCGATTCTCGCGATGGCGCGTCGCGGGCTCGGCCTCGCGTGGCTGCCGCAGCGGCTCGTCGCCGACGACGTGCGGCGCGGCGAGCTCGCGATCGTCGGCGGCGCCGACTGGCAGATCGGCTTCGACATCGCGCTGTACCGGCGCCGGAACGACCCGCATCCGGTGCTGGATGCGATCTGGCGCACCGCGCCGTCACGCGACGACGGCGCTGCATAGCCGCTCCGGGCCGCGGCGCCGGGGCCCGCGCGCCGATCGGCACGATTGCGTGCCGAAACGGCACGAACGCCCGCCCCGCGTTGCCTACACTCCGCGCTTGACTGGCCCGAACGGCCGCCGGCAACGCCGCGCGCCGTCTTTCAAAATCCTGACGGCCAGCATTACCGGAGGAGCACTGGGATGACCCGCAACACGCACGCCGCGACGCCGGCCCCGCACAACCCGTGGCGCGAGATCTGCGCCGCGAGCATCGGCAACGCGCTGGAGTTCTACGATCTGCTGATCTACGGCTATTTCGCGATCGTGATCGGCCAGCTGTTCTTCCCCACGCACGACGCAGCGACCTCGCTGCTGCTGTCGGTGGGCACGTTCGGCATTTCGTTCATCACGCGCCCGCTCGGCTCGATCGTGCTCGGCAGCTACGCGGATCGCGCAGGCCGCAAGGCATCGCTGACGATGTCGATCGGCCTGATGATGCTCGGCACCGCGATGATCGCGTTCGCGCCGACGTATGCGCAGATCGGCATCGCGTCGCCACTCGTGATCATCGTCGCGCGGATGCTGCAGGGTTTCTCGACCGGCGGCGAATTCGGCGCGGCCACCGCGTTCATGGTCGAGCAGGCCGATGCGAAGCGCCGCGGCTTCTTCGCGAGCTGGCAGATGTCGACGCAGGGGCTCGCGACGGTGCTCGCGGCCGGCGTGTCCGCGCTGCTGAGCCTGCTGCTGACGACCGACCAGCTGCATGCGTGGGGCTGGCGCGTCGCGTTCTCGGTCGGGCTGCTGATCGGCCCGGTCGGGCTCTACATCCGCCGCAACATCGACGAACCGGCCGATTTCCGCCGGCTCGGCGAAAAGGGGCGCGCGAAGTCGCCGCTGCGCGACGTGTTCGCTCGCGATCGCGCGAACCTGCTGCTCGGCGCGGGCGTCGTCGCGACGGCCACGGCGTTCAACTACGTGCACAAGCTGTACATGCCGACGTACGCGGTCAAGCAGCTGCATATCCCGGCCACGTCGTCGTATCTCGGCGCGGTCGTCACGGGCGCGATGCTGATGGTCGCCGCGCCGGTCGTCGGGCACCTGTCGGATCGTTTCGGCCGCATCCGCGTGATGCTGATCGCGGTGAGCCTCGCGCCGCTGCCGGCGCTGCTCGCCGACATCTTCCCGACGAGTACGCGGGGCACGGGCCTCGCGCTGTCGTACAACTTCTCGGTGACGCTGTTCGGCGGCTTCGCGCCGCTGATCGTGACCTGGCTGATCGACGCGACGCACAACAAGCTGGCGCCGAGTTTCTACGTGATGGCCACGGCCGTGCTCGGGATCACGTCGGTGATTTCGCTCGGCCGCCGGATGCGCGGCGCGGCGGCCGCCGCCACGCCGTCGACGCGCGCGACCGAGGCGTGACGCGCCGGCCCCGAACCCGATTCCGGCGCAACCGGCACACGCCGGCTGCGCTTTTCCCGAACCCTGTTGAGCCTTTCCGACATGACCACGCTTGAAGCCATCCGTGCCGCGTTGCCGGCCTATCCGATCGAAGTGGCCTTCCCCGACATCTCGCGCTGGCGCGCGGGCAATACGGGCATCGACTATCTGCATACGTTCGACAGCGGCCGGCCCGGCAAGCATGTGATGATTCTCGCGCTGACGCACGGCAACGAAGTCAGCGGCGCGATCGCGGTGGACACGTTGCTGGCCGCGGGCCTGCGCCCGGTTGCGGGCCGGCTGTCGCTCGGTTTCGGCAACGTCGGCGCGTACGAGCATTTCAGCGCGGCGAACGCCGATGCGACGCGCTACCTCGACGAGGACATGAATCGCGTGTGGACGCCGGCCGCGCTCGACGGCACGCGCGACAGCCGCGAACGCGTGCGTGCGCGCGCGATGCGCCCGCTGCTCGATACGGTCGACCTGCTGCTCGACATTCATTCGATGCACGAAGCGTCCGCGCCGCTGATGATGACCGGCCCGCTTGAAAAGGCGATCGCGCTGGCGGCCGCGATCGGCACGCCGGAGCACGTGATCATCGATCGCGGCCATGCGAACGGCACGCGGCTGCGCGATTACGGCGGCTTCGGCGATCCGGCGAGCGCGAAGAACGCGCTGCTGATCGAGACGGGGCAGCACTTCGCCGCGAGCGCGCGCGATGTCGCGCTCGACAGCGCGGCGCGCTTCCTGCTGCATGCGGGTGTGGTCGCGCGCGACGACGTCGCGGCATTCCTCACGCAAGCCGCGCCGGTGCGGCAGAAGTTCGTCGAGATCACGGAGCCGGTCGTCGCGCGTTCGATGGACTTCCGGTTCTCGCAACCGTTCACTGGGCTCGAGGTGATCGAGCAGGCCGGCACCGAGATCGCGCGCGACGGCGACGACGTGATCGTCACGCCATACGACCACTGCGTGATCGTGCAACCGTCGATGCGCCATCTCGGCGTGAACGTCACGATGATGCGGCTCGGGCGATTGCTGGATCGCTGACGTCGTCTGCGGCGAGCCGCCGGTATCTGGCGCGCGCGGCCTTGCTCAGCCGGTGCGTTGCCCGCTACACCGCATACGATTCACGCACCGGTGCGGAGCCCTTCCCGAACGCGGTCGCGGCAGGCGGGCGTGCATCGAGCGCTTCCTGTCGCGGCGGCGCGCCGTCATCGTCGCGGACGGTGAACGTTGAAATCATCGCGACGAGCTGCTTGCTCTGGTCGTCCAGCGACTGCGCAGCGGCGGCCACTTCCTCGACGTACGCGGCGTTGTGCTGCGTCGCCCGGTCCATCTCCGACACGGCCTGATTGACCTGGTCGATGCCGTGGCCCTGCTCGGTCGACGCGGCCGCGATTTCCTCCATCAGGTCGGTCACGCGCGAGATCGCGTGCATGATTTCGGCCATCGACGTGCCCGCCGCGTTCACGAGCGCCACGCCGCCCCGCACGCGATCCACGGATTCGTGAATCAGGCCGCGGATCTCCTTCGACGCCGCCGACGAACGCTGCGCGAGCGAACGCACCTCCGACGCGACGACCGCGAAACCGCGCCCCTGTTCGCCGGCCCGCGCCGCTTCCACGGCCGCATTGAGCGCGAGGATGTTGGTCTGGAAGGCGATGCTTTCGATGATGCCGACGATTTCGGCGATCCGTCCGGAGCTGGCGTCGATGCTGCCCATTGCATCGACCACCTGCGAGACGACACCGTTGCAGCGTTCGGCGACCTGCACGGCCTGCACCGCGACCTGGCTCGCCTGGCGCACGTTGTCGGCGTTCTGGCTCACCCGCGACGAGAGTTCCGCCATGCTCGCTGCGGTTTCCTCGAGCGATGCCGCCTGTAGCTCGGTGCGTCGCGACAGGTCGAGGTCACCCGCCGAAATCTGCGCGGCCGCCGACGCGATCGAATCGGCGCTCGTCTTGATGCCGTTGATCGCACCTGACAGGTTCGCCTGCATCCGCTTCATCGAATAGAGCACGCTGCCGCGATCGTGCGGCGCGGTCACGATGGCGGCCGTCAGGTCGTTCGCCGCGATGCGCCCGGCAATCTCGACCGCATAGCCAGGCTCGCCGCCCATGGTACGGACGATGCCGCGATTGATCGCCACGACGATGCTGCCCATCACCAGTGCGATCGCCGCGCAAATGCCGAGACTTTTCGCCAGGCTCGCGTAGAACGCGGAATCGATGTCGTCGACGAACAGGCTGGTGTTGATGATCCAGTCCCATGGCCGATAGGTGTCGACGTACGCGACCCGCACGGCGTCCGTCGTGACCCCGGACGTTTCCTTCGGATAGTCGAAGCGCTGGAACCCGCTGCCGGTCTGTCGCGTCACGTCGATCTGCGCCCGGATGATCGCGGCGACCTTCGGGCTCAGTTCGTTCAGCGACTTGTTCTGCAGCGACGCGTCGAACGGATACATCAGCACCACGCCCTTCGAATTCACGATCGAGAAATAGCCCGATTCACCGTAGCGCATGCCCCGGATGATGTCCATCGCCTGCCGTTGCGCTTCGTCGACGCTCAGCGCGCCCGAGGCGGCCCGTTTCGCGTACGTGTCGACCGTCGCGAGCGCGATCTCCGTGGCGTGAACGAGATCGAGCTTGCGTTCATCGACGCGCATCTCGCGGCTCCGGTACGCGTCGGTGACGGACAGCAGGACCAGGCAAAGCAGGCTCAGCACCAGCGGCAACCCGAGCCGCTGCTTGAATGACAGCTTCATTGTCGTGAGATCTCCTCGTTGTTGTCGATGTACCGGTCGCGGCGGGCCCCGACCCGTCCGGCCGCATGCGATGCGCGTGCAGCGCGCTTGCCCGGTTCGTGTCGTTGCGGCGGCGACGGAAGGGGGCGCGCCGCACTCCGAATACGGCGATACGCAGCGCGGCCGATGCTACTGAGCGCCACGTCGAGCGGTCAATCGTGAGCGGTTGCGCGTTCCGTACATTGGCGCCGACGACGTGACGATGCGTTGGCATCGGAACACGGCATGCTCGTTCGGACTGCAAAGGTGATGTCCGTGGCGTACCACGTGCCACGTACGGAAAAGGGCAGCGGGTTGCCACACGGCGGATCGTCATCCGCATGAACGTGCTGCCGATGGTTGGCCGAGACGGCATCGCCCGGTGTGCCGGTCGTCGGGATTTCCCCTGATTGTCCAGATCGTTTCGCGTCCTTCGCTTTCGATGTACGGAACCGTTCCGGCGTGCGCGTTGTTCTTCCTTCGGAGGGCGAATCTAATGCTTTCCACAAACAGCCCCATTCACGGAGGAGACCGCCATGTTGCATCCGACCATTCGCCGCCTGCTGCGCACCTCGATCGCCATCGCCTGTTGCGCGCATGTTCCATTGTCGACGGCGAGCGAGACTATCAAGCTCGGGCTGTCGGTGCCGCTGTCCGGCTCCGGTGCGCCGTGGGGCGTCGGCGCGGACTGGCTGTGCCGCAAGGCGTCCGCCGAGATCGCCGCGTCGGGCGGCGTGCGGGTCAAGGGCCAGACGGTCAACTTCGAGTGCGTGACCTACGACAACAAGTACAACGCGGCGGACGGCGCCAAGGTCGCGCAGGCGCTGGTCAACAAGGACGACGTGAAGTTCGTCGCCGGCAGCATCGGCACGGCGCCGGTGCGCGCGCTCCAGTCGCTGACCGAGCGCAAGGGCGTGTTGTTGTTCACGACCGCGTGGGGCGCGAGCATCAAGGGGCCGAACTATCCGCTGACGTTTACGCAGATGAACACCACGCTCGAGATCGCGCGGCCGCTGACCGGCTTCATCGCGAAGACGCACCCGATCAAGACCGTCGCGTTGCTGAATCCGAATGACGCGACGGGGCAGGAAACCGAGAAGATCGCGCGCAAGGCGTGGGAGGCGGTGGGCGTCAAGGTGGTGTCGAGCGACTGGTACGAGCGCGGCAGCAGCGAGTTCCAGCCGGTCGCGGCGAAGCTGAGCGCGCTCAAGCCGGACGGCATCGATCTGTGCTCGACGCCGCCGGTCGATGCGGGAATCGTGTTCAAGGAGCTGGGCGGCCTCGGCTGGAACGGCGTGAAGATCGTCGAGGTGGGCACCGGCGCGAGCGGGCTGATCGCGACGGGCGGCAGCGCGGTGCAAGGCGTGTACCTCGGCGCGGCGGTGAGCCTCGACGGGGCGTCCGCGACCGCGCACCAGCGCGCGCTCGACGACGGCGTGCGCAAGGCGACCGGCGATTCGATCAATGCGGTGCAGATCGGCATCTACGACGCGGTCTATGCGCTGAAGGCGGCGATGGAGAAGGCGCAGAGCACTGCGCCGGCCGACGTCGCGAAGGCGATGAACGGCGTGACGTTCACGTCGTTCTACGGCGGCAGGTCGGGATTCGGCGGCAAGGCGGTGTACGGCTCGCCGCAGCAGATGCTGTTGCCGGTGATCGTCACGCAGCTCAAGGACGGCAAGCTCGTGGAAGTCACGCGCATCGCGTCCGGCGAGCTGCGCTGAGCGTGGCCGCACCCAACCTTTCGATGCGGGCGGATTCATGCAGACGCTTCTCCAGTTGATCTTCACCGCGCTGCAGATCGGCGCGGTCTACATTCTGTTCGCGCTCGGGCTGACGCTGATCTTCGGCGTGCTGCGCATCGTCAATTTCGCGCACGGCCAGTTCTTCACGCTGTCGGCGCTGGTCGTGTCGGTGACGGTGCCGTGGTTCGCAAACGGCGGCCTGCCCGTGTGGCTCGCATACGCGTTCGCGTGCGTGCTCGGCGTGATCGCCGCGTCGGCATTCGGCGCGCTCGTCTACGAGGTCGGCTTCAAGCGCGTCGAGCGCGACATGACGGGCTCGTTCATCCTGTCGGCCGGGCTCGTGCTGATGGTCGAGGGCGGTTTCATGAAGCTGTTCGGCGGCGGCGTGCGCCCGGTGCCGCCACTGATCGACGGCAACGTCGACGTGCTCGGCGTCAGCATCGCCGCGCAACGCCTCGTGCTGTGCGGCGTGGCCGCGGCGCTCACGCTGCTGGTGACGCTCGCGCTCGGTGGCACGCGTTTCGGCAAGGCATTGCGCGCGGTGTCGATCGACCACGAGGCCGCGATGCTGCAAGGCATTCCGTACCGGCGCATCGCGTTTCGCGGCTTCGTCGCGGCCACCGCGATCGG
This sequence comes from Burkholderia sp. Ac-20345, assembly GCF_017104825.1. NCBI lineage: Bacteria > Pseudomonadati > Pseudomonadota > Betaproteobacteria > Burkholderiales > Burkholderiaceae > Burkholderia > Burkholderia sp. Ac-20345. Next base: position 109,254 of record NZ_JAAGPO010000004.1, read on the forward strand.
CGCGGTCGCGGGCGCGTTGATCGCGCCGGTGGCCGCGGTCACGCCGACGCTTGGCGATGCGTATCTGGTCAAGGGCTTCATTGCCGTCGTCATCGGCGGGATGGGCAGCGTACCCGGCGCGATCCTCGGCAGCCTGTTCATCGCGCTCGTCGAGAGTTTCGTCGGCTTTTATTTCGATCCGTCGGTCGCGAGCCTCGCGATCTTCGTCCTCGTGATGGCGGTGCTGCTGGTTCGACCGAAGGGGCTGCTCGGCCATGAATGATCGTTGCTTTCGTTACGGGTTGCCGGCCGTCGTGCTGGCCGCATTGCTGAGCGTCGCCGCGGGTTCCGGCTACGCGGGGAACCTCGTGATCTGGATCGCGATTGCGGCGATGATGGCGAGCAGCCTGCGCTTCGTGCTGCTGATCGGCGAGCTCAATTTCGCGGTCGCCGCGTTCTTCGGCCTCGGCGCGTATGCGAGCGGCGCCGCGACGACGCTGTGGCAACTGCCGTTCGCGATTTCGCTGCTCGCGAGCGGAGTCGTTGCGCTGCTGGTCAGCGCCGTGTTCGGCTACGTGACGCTGCGCGTCAAGGGCCCGTACTTCCTGCTGATCGGGTTCGCGTTCACCGAGGCGCTGCGCATCCTGTATACGCGTTCCGAATGGCTGGGCGGCAACTCGGGGATGGTGGGCATCTTTCCGCCGGCGCTGCTCGGCGACTGTTTCCCGACCTTCGTGGTGGCGGTGGCCGGCGTGCTGATCCTGCTGCTCGCATGGATCGAGCACTCGCACGTCGGGCGCGTGTTCGTCGCGATTCGTGACAACGACAACGTCGTGCGTTCGGTCGGCATTCCGGTGCATGCGATGAAGGTGCTGTGCTTCTGCATCGCGTCGTTCGTCACCGGCATCGCGGGCGCGCTGCAGGCGTTTTCGAACAACGTGATCAGCCCGCTCGACTTCGGCTTCATGCTGTCGACGTTCGCGCTCGCGTACCTGAAGGTCGGCGGCGAGCGGCACGCGCTCGGCCCGGTGGTCGGCGCGGTGCTGCTCGTGCTGCTCGCGAGCGTCGCGCAGCGCTTCGGTGGCGGCGAGCAGATTTTCTACGGCGCGGCGATCGTGTTCGGCGTGCTGTTCATGCCCGATGGCGTGACGGGATGGCTGGCGCGCCGCCGCACCGTGCGCGTGAAGACGGCGCTGCCGTCAGTGACGGGAGACGTGCGATGACCACGATGAACACGCCGTCGGTCCGGCTGCGCGCGGAGGGCCTGTCACGACGCTTCGGCGGGCTGCTGGCCGTGTCGGACCTGAGCCTCGAAATCCGCGAGCGCGAGATCCTCGGGCTGATCGGCCCGAACGGCGCGGGCAAGAGCACGACGTTCAACCTGCTCAGCGGCTTTCTCGCGCCGAGCTGCGGCCGGCTGGAAATCGGCGGCCACGACATGACCGGCCGCTCTCCGGAGACGATCAGCCGGCACGGGCTCGTGCGGACCTTCCAGCACGGCAGCCTGATGCGCACGATGACGGTCGAGGACAACATCCTGATCGGCGCGATCGGCGGCATGCGCGGTACGAGCAACCGCGAACGCGCGCGGCGCGTGCGGGAAACGGCCGAGCTGGTGGGGCTGCAGCAGGTGCTCGGCGATACCGCCGGCGACTTGCCGCACGGGCTGCAGCGGTTGGTGAGCATCGCGATCGCATTCGCGCCGCGGCCGCGGCTGTTGTGCCTCGACGAACCGCTGACGGGCCTGAACCAGACCGAGGTGGGCGCGGTGCTCGAGACGTTCCGCACGATTCGCGATCGCTTCGACACGTCGATCCTGCTCGTCGAACACAACATGAAGGCCGTGATGCGCACCTGCGACCGGCTCTACGTCCTGCATCACGGTCAGTTGCTGGCCACCGGCACGCCGGCCGAGATCCGCGAGGATCCACAGGTGCTGGCCGCCTATCTGGGGAACGTGAATGTCGACTGACGCGCCCACCCTCGAGGTGACCCACCTGAAAGCGGCGTACGGCGTCGTGCCCGCGTTGCATGGCGTGAGCCTGCGCGTGATGCGGGGGCAGGTCGTCACGCTGATCGGCGCGAACGGTGCCGGTAAATCCACGCTGTTGAAATGCGTGAGCGGGTTGCTGCCCGCGGCGCACGACGCGGTCCGGCTGTTCGGTCGCCCGGTGGGCGGGCTGCCGCCGAACGCGCTCGTCGGGCACGGCCTGGCGATGGTGCCCGAAGGGCGCCGGCTGTTCGGTCCGATGACTGTGCGCGAGAACCTCGAACTCGGCGCGTACAGCCGTCGCGATTCCACGGGTATCGCGCGCAGCATGGAGCGCTGCCTGTCGTTGCTGCCGGACCTGACGGCGAAGCTCGACAAGCCGGCCGGTTCGCTGAGCGGCGGCCAGCAGCAGATGGTGGCGGTGGCGCGCGCGCTGATGGTCGAACCGAAGCTGCTGCTGCTGGACGAGCCGACGATCGGGCTCGCGCCGGCCGTCGTCGACCACATCGCACGGGTGGTGCGCGAAGTCAGCCGCGACGGTGTCGACGTGCTGCTGGTCGAACAGAATGCGGAGATCGCGCTCGGCATCGCGGACTACGGCTATGTGCTCGAAGGCGGCATGGTGGTGGCGCATGGGCCGGCGCGGGATCTCGCGGCGAATGACGACGTGCGACGGGCGTACATGGGGATGTAGCCGGCGATGCGCGTCGCTCGTGGCGGTGCGGCCGGTGGAATGGATCGGGTTCGGGGCTGCTCGTGCGGCAGCTGGACCGGCCGTCATGCGACGGCGATCATGCTGCCCGTCAACGCCGGCAGCATGAATCCCGGCTGTTCACGCAGGTTTGTGGAACGCGCAAAGCTTGTTGCCGTCCGGATCGCGCACGTAGGCGAGGTAAAACGAACCGAACGGCGTGTTTCGCTCGCCCGGTGGATCTTCGCAGGTGCTGCCGCCATGCGCCAGGGCGGTGGCGTGAAAGGCCTCGACCTGCTCGATGCTGCCGATCGCAAATCTGATGGTTCCACCATTGACGATCGTGGCCGGCTTGCCGTCGAGCGGCGACGTGATGACCAGCAGGCAATTGTCGTGCTGGTACACGATGCGCGGCGAATTGAAATCGATAGCATGGGTACCTGAACGGCCGCGACAGGGGGGCGGGCAGCGGGCATGAAGGTGTCATGTTGCGCAGTGTCGACACCGCAGCCCGCGGCGGCGCTGGATTCAGCATGTCAATCCAGCCCCGGGCTCCACGTATTGATAATCGTCGAGCGTTTCAGGGTTGATTAGCGAATGGCAAAGCGAGTTGCCGGCGAGCCGTTCGCGCAATTATTTCCATAGATAAAAAGGTTTCTGTTTTCCGAGTATGCCTGGTAAATAATTGAATAAACTTCCTTGGCACTGAACGAGTAGGCACCGTCGTTGATGGTCACCAGCAGGTTGCCGCTGGTGTCGGTTTCGATCTTGTCGATCTTGCCGGCCTTGCAAAGCGCCTGGGCGGACGCGCACGTGGAGGCGAGCATCAGTGCTGAAAACAGCACGGTTGCGATCTTCTTCATGAATTTCCTTTGAAAATGAATGGAATAATGCGATTTGACGACGTCGGTCACGTCCGGAGCGACAGATCTGTCTCTCCGGATTGCTGATTCACAAGTGTCTGGAAATCAACGGTGGCCTGGCAAGGGGAAACTTTGCGACAAAGCACGAATGCAATGATTCGTGCTGCGCCTCCGTTATATCGTTGATTTCTGCTCGCGGTGTTGCGGCGCACAACACAGACTATTTAGTTGGATTTGAGAATTCCAATCGAATTAATTTATCGTTAATCGGGTTCGATAATTTTTTGTTTGAATGTGATTTCATTGAATTCTGCGTCTCGTTGTTTTTGTTTTTAGATTGTTTCGGTATTTAAATAATCGGCGGCGAATATTGATTCGATGGTTGATGGTGGCGCGGGCATGGCAGGTGCAACGCACGGGTGTCCATCGAAGTTCGGGCGTGCGGTTCGTCCGGTCGGCTTTTCGCTAGCTTGATCAAGCCACGATGACCCGCTGGTTCTCGCGTTCTTGCTCTTGCCAACGGCCGATGAGGATCGACGGCGCCCGGTCGATGGCCGGGCAACATTGAACGGGATTTCGTACGTGGCGCACACCGGCGTTTTGCGGGAGGATCCGGCACCGGCCGCGAGCCCCCGGCGGGGATGAAGCGACAAGTCGCGCCCGATGGACTGACGCGAACCCGGGAGCAAACGGCACCTTGTCGAGGAGGCCCGCGGCATCCTGCCTGCGATCACGATCGCAGTGCCGATCGACATGACGTCACGGCATTCGACACAACGCGCGATGCCATTCCGGCGGTGCCGACGTTACCTGCGGAAACGCGGCACCACGGCACCACGACAGCGCCCGAACTCACTCGAGCATGGTGCGGCGATAGAAGGCTTTGCGCTGTTGCGATTCCTTTTCGCCGTACAGGAATGTCACCAGCGAAAAGCGGCGCCCCGATACGACCGGGGTGACTTCATGGAGCATGCGTCCGGAGAATACGATGGCGCCGCCGCTTTCCGCGCGATACAGATCCTCGCAAAATTCGGGAAATCTGAGGCAACCGCCTTCGTATTCGCCCACGTTGAGATTGATCGCGATTGCGAAAAGGCGGTGGGAAACGCCCTCCAATATGTCATCCCGGTGCGGCTTGAAGTAGCCGCCTGTCGATGCTTCGTAGCACCCCACTCGAAATTCCTCGAAGCGTGTCACATCAAACCGAAATGCCATTTGTATGGCCGGGCAGACTTTTTCGGTAATGTGAACTTTCAACTCGTCAAGAAGATCCGATTCGCCGATGAAATGGTCGAGACGCGCCTTGACTTCACGATCGTACATTCGCTTGAGGCTCCCGTCGGTCTGCTCGACCATCATGAATGATTCCTCGCTACCGGTATGCCAGAGATCGATGAGCTTTTGCCGCGTTTCATGGGGTATGACATCCGGAATGATCAGAACAGGCGCCGCTTGCGTGACGATATTGCTCTCGATGGTAGTCATATTGGAATCGCTCTTCTGTTTTGGGTGATGTGCAGATCGCAGAATGCGCGTCGATGACGGCCGGCGCGCATCTGCAATCTGTAAGCGTTAGCTTAAAAATTACTGAGATTTTGAATCGGAGGTTTCGGCACGGGCGGCTTCGACACGGGCCGCCTCGACCCGGCTGGCTTCGACGCGGGCCGCCTCGACACGGGTGGCTTCGACCCGGGTGGCTTCGACACGGGCGGCTTCGACGCGGGTGGCTTCGACACGGGTGGCTTCGACACGGGTGGCTTCGACGCGGGTGGCTTCGACACGGGTGGCTTCGACGCGGCTGGCTTCGACGCGAGCGGCTTCGACACGAGCAGCTTCAACCCGAACGGCTTCAACGCCAGACGCTTCGACGCGGTGAGCTTCAACCGAGCGGGTTGCCTCTGCCACGCGTGCGGCTTCAACCGACCGAGTCGCTTCCACTGACCGAGCGGCCTCGACCGACCGGGCGGCTTCAACCGAGCGGGCGGCCTCGACCGACCGAGCAGCCTCAACCGACCGGGCGGCCTCAACTGCCCGGGTGGCTTCAACCCCGCGCGCAGCTTCCACCGACCGAGCGGCTTCGACCAAGCGTGCAGCTTCCACCGACCGAGCGGCTTCAACCCCGCGCGCAGCTTCCACCGACCGAGCGGCTTCGACCAAGCGCGCAGCTTCCACCGTCCGTGCGGCTTCGACCGAGCGTGCAGCTTCCACCGAATGAGCGGCTTCAACCGAACGAGTCGCTTCAACCGACCGGGCAGCCTCCGCGATCGACTTGCTGCGAATGAACGCCGAGCCAATCTGATTGTTTGCTTCAATGCGCTCAAATGCGCGGTGCGCTTCCGCAACTCTTGCTGCTTCCACGCTCGCGGCTTCGACCCGGTGGGCCTCGACACGGGCAGCTTCGACCTTTTGAGCTTCTGCGAGTACGGCTTCGACCTGCTCGACTTGCGCGCGAACCGCTTCGACCTTCTGAGCCTCGACTCTTGTGGCTTCCACGCGGCTTGATTCAACTGCTTGTGCTTCTGCGACCTTATTTTGTGCATCCGCTGTTGAAGTATTTGCGGCCATTTTTGGTCTCCAAAATAGAAAATCGTTGTGTCGCCAACGAAGGTTGCAGTAAATGCTTGATGCCCCATATTTTGCGGAAAATGCGCGGCATCGGAATTAAAGGTAGCACCGAGAAAGGCGACTTCAAGCTGTATTTATTTCCAGTTATTTTTGGTAAATGAGCTTCGAATTAATTGACGGCGATGAAATGTGGATATTGAAACAATGGGTGAAGTACGTCTTTAAATTAAGCAGTGTTTTATGAAGTGGGTGGCGAATAATTTATTGCAATGTGTTCGCGAAGTTCGGAGGCTGTATTTTCTGTTGAAAAAAGATAAGGTGGGTAAATTGATATGGTGGGCGGCATTGGACGCACGGATGTCAATCGAGTCAGCGAAATGCTTGATTGTTTCAAGTGCTTTGTAAGCATCGGGGCGCTGGTTCGAGCCCTGTAGTCGTCGGTCGCTCCCAGGCACGGGAAGCTCGCCAGTCCTGTTGTGCCGTCGGCAGGTTTTCTGCCGCCATCCGGGCGTTCGTGGAAATCCTTCTGCACGACGCCCGTGTGCAAGTGGGTAAGTAGTCCGGTCGACGCGGCCCGATCTTCGACCGGGCGGCGCCGGCCCCCGTTGAACGACGGCACGAACCTCGGATTGATTGACCCGAGCCGCCCGTCCCCAACGACTCGATGTCGATTGTTCGTCTCGGCATCAGTGAATTTTTCAGATTGAAAAATCGGATGTCGGGTTGTATTGGCGGATATTGAATTTGATAAATAATTTATCTGCTTGGCAAGGCAGAAGATCGAATGGTGGGGTTGGTTGAAATTGAGGGAGGCATGATGCGAAAGTGTATTGGTTATCTTATGTGGTCCGTCAGGATCAAGGCAGTCAATCGGGTCGTATGAAAAAATCCAATTTCCCCATTGCCGCTTGCGGACGCATTTGGTGTGACCGATATGTGTCAAGCGGATTCTGGCAGTGAAAACTCGGCGGACTCATTGCTGGTCAGGGAATTTGTGTATCGAACAGGAACAAAGTGTGAGCGGCGCGACGGTCTCAAGGCGTTGAAGGCGACCCGGAGCACCGCATGGGTCGCGCTCGTGAATGCCGCGGCGGCGCCGGATCGAGCCCCGGTTTGACACGCGGCGTTCGCGGCCATTAAAGTCGCATCGCGGGCCGGTGGGTCAAGCACACACCCGGAACAGGCAGCCGATGTTCCAGGACTACGGGGCTACCCCGTGGATGAGATCGACACCCCGATGCATCGCAAGGGGCCGGGTTGCGCGTTGCGCAACGCCACCCCTCGCAGTACCGGTCACGTTGGCTCATCGTCCCGCCCATCTTTCTCCATGTCTTCATCCCTGCACGACACTACCCGCACGATTGCCGAAGCGATGCTGGCCGGTGCGCCCGAACGCGCCGGCGTCCTGTCCCGGATGGCCGCCGTGCTCGGCGGCGCGCCGCAGTGGACCCACGAAGTCGCGGATGCCGCGCTCGCACGTTTCGGTGCGCGCTGGGCGGACGTCGACATCGATGCGCTTGCGGCGGACCTCGCCGATGCGCCGGCTTTCGTGCTCGCCTGGTACGGCAGTGACCGGCCCGCCGCGATCCGCGTCGTGCGGCGTCCGCTGGCTCAGCGGCCGTTGCCTGCGCCGCTCGCGGGCTGCGACGTGCCGCAATGGGCGACGCCCGGCGATCTTGCCGGCTGGCTCGGCGTGAGCGTGCCGGAACTCGACTGGCTGTCCGACCACTGGCGCGTCGACGCGCGCAGCAGCGCGACGCCATTGCATCACTACACGTACGTGGCGCACGACAAGCGCAGCGGCGGCAGCCGCCTGGTCGAGATCCCGAAGGGCCGGCTGCGCGAAGCGCAGCGCCGCATCCTGCACGGGCTGCTCGATCGCATCGCGCCGCACGGTGCGGTGCACGGTTTTCGCAAGGGGCACGGGATCGTGTCGTTCGCGGCGCCGCATGCGGATCGCGATGTCGTCGTCCGTTTCGATCTGGCGGATTTTTTCGTATCGATACGCGCCGCACGCGTTCACGCGCTGTTCGTCACGCTCGGGTACCCGGCCGAAGTCGCGCGCACGCTCACCGGGCTGTGCACCAACCGCGTACCGTCCGCGCGGCTGCTCGCGCCCGACCTGCGCGACCGGTTCGACTGGATCGGCCGCCAATGCTATCGCGAACGGCATCTGCCGCAGGGGGCGCCGACGTCCCCGGCGCTGGCGAACCTGAGCGCGTTCCGGTTCGACATGCGGCTCGCCGCGCTCGCGCGTTCGCTCGGTGCCGCCTATACGCGCTATGCCGACGATCTCGCATTTTCCGGTGGCGGCGCGCTGGCGCGTGACGTCGAGCGGCTGCAGGTCCGGGTCGCCGCGATCGCGCTCGAGGAAGGCTTCGCGCTGCAACTGCGCAAGACGCGCGTGATGCGGCGCGGCATGCGGCAGCAACTGGCCGGCGTGGTCGTCAATCGTCATCCGAATCTGGCGCGCGATGAGTTCGATCTCCTGAAGGCCATCCTGACCAACTGCATCCGGAGCGGGCCGGCATCGCAGAACCGCGATGCGCATCCGGACTTCCGCGCGCATCTCGCCGGACGTGTCGCGCATGCGGCCGCGCTGAACGCGTCGCGCGGCGCGAAGCTGCGCGCGCTGTTCGACCGGATCGCTTGGGAAGCCCGCGAAGTCGGCCTTTAACCGGACGTATCCGCATCGACACCGGCCGACGTGTTCTGCAACACGGCGCCGAGCACTGCTATCATTCGCGCCATGCCGCGCCAGTGCCATGGTGCGGCGCTTACTTGCCGCCGCCGTTCGCCGTGCTTTCGTACACGGCGGGCTGCGCGTCGCCGGCCCGGTCCTGTCTGCCATTGATTGACGCACGACGTCGTTTAGTGCGTATCGCGCAAGCCATGCCGGCTCAGGCAGACGATTCAGACATTTGACAGCCCCCATCGGCGGAACTTCGTGGTAGGTTCCGCCATCGGAGCTTTTTGCGAAAACATGCCCAAAGAGGATGAATACATGACCCAGGCCCTGCAGGAACTCGAAGCACAACTTCGGGACCTGAACATCAAGCTGTCGGATGCGAAGCAGAAAGAGAAGCAGGCCGCGCTCGCGGCATTCAAGGAACAAGTCGAGCTTTTGGGAATTTCGCAGCAGGAAGTGCTGAGCGCGCTCGGTTACATCGTCCAGCGAAAACGCAAGGCACCTGCCAAGTACTACGATCCGACGACCGGCCGCTCATGGTCGGGCCGCGGCCCGCGGCCGAAATGGCTCGAAGGCAAGGATCTCGATACGCTGGCCGTCGACCGCGAGGCCAAGACCTGGTGGCCCGGAGACGATCAGGGTTGAGGCCGGCCGGGCCGCCAGGCCACCCGGCGCCGTCCGGTTCGCGCAAGCGGGCCGGACGGCAACGCTCCGCCAGCATGCTGCTTTTCATTCGGTGTCCGGCCTGACCGCGACATCACCGGCTTCGCCGCCGACACCGGATCGCCGTTTTTCCCTCCCGCTCATTGCCCGCAGATTCCCGCTCGCCGTTCCGCAAGCGGGTGCCGACGCGCGCGCGAACCATCGTCACCGGGGGCTGCCGGCCCTTCGCTCACGGGCACAGGCCTTAAAATGTCGCCGGACAATCGTGGCGGGACACCATGGCAGCAAACATGAATTCTTCGTCGCTCGGCGGCCCGTCGGCCCCGCGCGTGGAGCAGGTCGGCGCGTACGCGTGGAAAGCGCTGGCCGGATCGGCGATCGGCTATGCGATGGACGGCTTCGACCTGCTGATTCTCGGCTTCATGCTGCCGGCGATCACGGCGGCGCTGCAACTGACGCCCGGGCAGGGCGGCGCGCTGGTCACGTGGACGCTGATCGGCGCCGTCGCGGGCGGCATCCTGTTCGGTGCGCTGAGCGACCGTTACGGGCGCGTGCGCGTGCTGACCTGGACGATCCTGCTGTTCGCGATCTTCACCGGGCTGTGTGCGTTCGCCCAGGGCTTCCAGGATCTGCTGGTGTACCGCACCATCGCGGGCATCGGGTTGGGCGGCGAGTTCGGGATCGGCATGGCGCTCGCGGCGGAAGCGTGGCCGGCCAGCAAACGTGCCCGCGTGTCGTGCTACGTCGCGCTCGGCTGGCAGGCCGGCGTGCTGCTGGCCGCACTGCTCACCCCGTTCCTGCTGCTGCACATCGGCTGGCGCGGGATGTTCCTGGTCGGCGTGCTGCCCGCGCTGCTCGCCTGGGCGATGCGCAACAAGCTGCACGAGCCGGAAGCGTTCGTGCAGCGCGCGACGCAGCCGAAGGCCAACGCGTTCCGCCTGCTCGTCGCGGACGCCCGCACCGCGCGCATGAGCCTCGGCATCGTGATCCTGTGTTCGGTCCAGAACTTCGGCTACTACGGGATCATGATCTGGCTGCCGACCTTCCTGTCGAAACAGATGGGCTTTTCGCTGACGAAGTCGGGGCTGTGGACGGCGGCGACGGTCGTCGGGATGATGATCGGCGTCTGGGTGTTCGGGCAACTGGCCGACCGCATCGGGCGCAAGCCGACGTTCCTGCTGTACCAGTTCGGCTCGGTCGTGACGGTCATCGCGTACGCGCGGCTGTCGGACCCGACCGCGATGCTGTGGGCCGGTGCGCTGATGGGCATGTTCGTCAACGGGATGGTAGGCGGCTACGGGGCGCTGATGTCGGAAGGCTATCCGACCGCCGCACGCGCGACCGCGCAGAACGTGCTGTGGAATATCGGCCGCGCGGTCGGCGGCTTCGGCCCGGTCGCGGTCGGCGCGCTTGCCGCGCACTATTCGTTCCAGACGGCCATCGCGCTGCTCGCCGGCCTCTACGTGCTCGACATGGTCGCGACGCTGTTCCTGATTCCCGAGCTGAAGGGCGTCGAGCTCGAATGAGCGCGGCGATCGCGCGCAACCCGGCGACTTCACCAGAAACCACGATGCAACAGAAGAACAAGACGATCGGCGTGATGGGCTCGGGCAAGGAGCCGTGGCTCGCGTTTGCGGAGCCGCTCGGCACCTGGCTCGCGCGGGCCGGTTTCAACCTGCTGACGGGCGGCGGGCAGGGCGTGATGCTGGCGGTCGCGCGTGCGTTCACCGGCGTGCCCGGGCGGGCCGGCCGGTCGATCGGCATCCTGCTGACGCAAGCTGATCCGCTCGCGGGCTTCGTGCCCCTCGACGGCTATCCGCATCCGTTCGTCGACATCCCGATCCTCACGCCGCTGCCGCGCCGCGAGCCGGATGCGGCGCCGCACACGATCAACCGCAACTACGTGAACGTGCTGAGCAGCGACCTGATCGTCGCGCTGACGGGCGGGCACGGCACGGCCGAGGAAATCGCGCTCGCGCGGCGCTGGCGCAAGCCGCTCGTCTGCTTCGGGCCGGACGGTGCGTTTTGCGAGCTTGCGGTGGGCGCTACGTGCACGTCGTCGCTCGACGACGTGATCCGCTTCGTGGAAGACGCGTTTTCGGCGGAGCAGGCGCTGCGATAGCGCATCGAACGGCGTCGCACGCGGGTGTCGCGATGTCCTCGCGGCATGGCCGGTTCCTACGTTGTCCGGCCGTCCAGCAGGTCGAGCGTCTGCGCCCAGTCGAACGGCAGCAGCGGGTCGTAGTCGAGCCCGCGCTCGGTCATCCTGTCGACGAAGCGATCCTGTACGCGTGCGCATGCCGCGCTCATCTCCGGCGCGATGCCGCCTTCGCGCAGCGTCTCGCAGACTTCGCGCATTTCCGCCGCGCGGCGGCGGCCGTGTTCGGCGACGCGGCTGATCAGGTAGCCGGGAAGGTCGGGCACCGTCGCGAACTGGTCGAACGTCTTCCGCAACGACGCGAGCACGAGCGCGTCGGCGCCGTACGCGCGGGCGGCGCCCAGGCATTCGACGGTCAGCGCCTCGATGCCCTTGATCATCACGCTGCGGCACATCTTGGCCGCCGACGCGACGCCGACCCGCGCCGACACGGCCCGGGCATTGAAGCCGAGCGCCTTCAGCTCGTGCGCGACCGCTTCGGCTTGCGGGCCGCCCAGCAGCATCGGCACGGCGAGCCCGTACGGCGGCACGGGCGCCATCACGGCCGCTTCGACGTAGTGGCCGCCGGCGGCTTCGATCCGTTGCTGGCCGTGCTGCTTCAGCGCCGGTGATACCGAGTTGATGTCGATGAAGGTCTGGCCCGGCCGGATGCACGCGGCCACGGCGTCGGCGACGTCCGCGTCGGACGACGCCGTGACGGCGGAGACGATCCACCGCACATCGCGAACCGCATCGGCGAGGGTGGGCGCGACCCGCACTTTCATGCGCGCGGCCCTGTTGCGCATCGCCCGCGCGGCGTGCGCATCGTCGAGCAGCCGGTCGTACATCGCCACGCGCACGTTTTGCGCAGCCAGCGCACCGCCGAGGAGGCTCCCTGCCTCGCCGAATCCGATGAATGCGATCGTCGAATCGTTCATGCGTGTCGCTCCTTCACGATAGGGGACGGCGGCGCTCACGACGGACGGTATCCGGCGCGCTGATGACGGCACCGCGAATCGATGCCGGGCCGACCTGCCGCCGCTGGATATTGTCGGTTCATGTCCTCCGCGCGGGCAATGCGAACCCGCCGCGACAGCCATGCGCTCTGCTTATCGCACGACGGCAGCGTGCGGTGCACGCGCAACCTCGGTTGCCACGATGCGGATCGCGTCGATCAAAGCACGCGCGGCCGGCGAAGGCGGGCTGCCGATGCGCGTCATCAGCCCGATATCGCGCGTCGTCTCGCGCATCGGCGGGACGTCGAGCACGGCCAGCAAGCCCGAATCGCACTCGTAACGGAGCTGCTGCGCGGACAGCACCGCGAGCATGTCGGTGTGCAGCAGCAGGCCGCGGATCACCGCGAGGTCGGCCGTCTCGACCGTCGGCATCGGCGGCTTGAGCTTCATCCGGCGGAACAGCGCTTCGAACAGGCCGCGTGCGGGCGAATGAATGCGCGGCAGGATCCATTGCGCGCTGGCGAGGCTCCTGATGCCGAGGTTGCGCACGCCGGCGAGCGGGTGATCGCGCCGCGCCAGCACGACGAGGCTCTCCGACATCAACCGTTCGTTTCCGAGGTCGCTCGTCGGGTCGCTCGCGCGCAGCGCGCCGAGGATGAAGTCGATGTCGCCCGCGCGCACGCCCGCGACGAGCGCTTCGTACGCGCTTTCGTCGGTGATCACGCGCACCTTCGGGAAGCGCGTGACGACGCGTGCGACGGCCTCGGGCAGCATCAGCGTCCGGCCGAGCGGCAGCGCGCCGACGGTCACGATGCCCTGGATACTGCCGTGCAGCGCCGCGACGTCGTCGGCGACATGCCGCAATTCGTTCAGCGCACGCCGCACGTGCAGCAGGAACGTTTCGCCGTCGGTCGTCAGCAGCAGGCCGCGCGGATGGCGATGGAACAGCGCGAACCCCGCGCCGCTCTCGAGAATCCGGATCGCGCTGCTGACGGCCGGCTGCGTGACGCCGAGCGTGCGCGCGGCGCTCGGCATGTGCCGGTGCCGCGCGAGCGTCGAGAACAATTGAAGCCGCCGCGTGTTGAGCAGGTAGGCCGGCAGCCCGCCTTCGGCCGATGCCCGCCGGCGCGACTGGCGCAACGCGCACCAGTTCGCCAGCTCGCCGAGTTCGGCGAACACGCGCTCGCCGCGCTTCAACACCGCGCGCCCGACCGGTGTCGCGAGCATGCCCGACGGTTTTCGGTCGAACAGCGGCTCGCCGAGCGCCGTTTCGATTTCCTGCACGGCGCGCGTGACGGCCGATTGCGCACGAAACAGCGTCGCGGCCGCGCGGCTCACGCTGCCGGCAACGGCCACACGCTGCACCGCGTACAGGCATGCGAGGTTCGGGAGTTCGGTGTCGTCCATGGTGCGGTCAAGTGCGGACGGGCCGCATGGCGTGCCGGTTGGTGCGCGGCGCGCCGGCGGCAGATGTCGACCGACTTTACCGGAACGGCGGCGCAGCAGCTTGCATCGTGCTTATCGGCCTATCTGTTTTGTTTATCGGGTTTGGCGTGCGTGGACCGATGGCGGCACTCGTGATCCGGCGTGCGGCCGGGCGCGTGTGCCCTACCCGGCGGGCCTTCCGGCTATCCATCGGATGAATGGCGTCGCTGTCGAACACCTCAATGTCATGCCGTTTCGACGAAATTTAAGGGTTTTCCCCTGCTACGTGATGCGGTCGTCGATTGCGTACTTTCGATCCCGGCAGCCGCATCGGCGCAGTTGCCGGCGTAGCGGACCGCCATCTGATTCATTGTTTGTCCGACCACCCCGGGCGTTGCGCGAGCGATGCGCCCATCTGACGAGCGAGGCAGCGCAATGGGACGACAGCAGACATTGGGAGCCGGCAAGCCGGCGGGCGGCATGCACGCCGATGCATCGCCGGGCCGGGCCGCTTGGGCGGACACGGTGCGCGCGGGCATGCGCGGCGGCGTGGCGGGCGCGGTGCTGATCTGGGTCTACGAGGCGCTGGTCTGGGTCGGCGCGCAGCACCTGATGCCGCTGGCCGGCATCCCGCGCAACGCGACGGGGCTCGTGTTCGGCAAGGGCGTGCAGGACGCGCTCGGCATCGGGTCGTATTTCATCGGCACGGCGATTCATTTCGCGTTCGCGATCGCCTGGGGCATCGTGTTCGCGGCGATCTGGCCGTGGTTCCGCCGGCGCGGCTTCGAAGCGACGTTCGTCGCGCTGTTCTTCGCGATCGTCGCGTGGATCGTGATGCACGTGATGATCATGATCGCGTCGAGCAACCACCCGAACTACTTCGACCCGAACGTGATCATCGGCGGGTTCATGTCGCACTTTGTCTTCGCTGTCCCGCTCGCGCTGGTTGTCAAGCGCAGCCTGGCGCCGCAACCGCGCGGCTACGCGTAGGCAGCGGACGCACACCATTCATTCTGTCGCGGCCGGCCCGGCGGGCCGGACCGCAATCGAGCATCAGGAAGGAGCATTGGCATGGCACGGATCATCGGGGGCATCGCGGCCTCCCACACGCCCACGATCGGGTTCGCATTCGACAAGAACAAGCGCGACGACCCCGTGTGGGCACCGATCTTCGAGAACTTCGCGCCGCTGGCCGCGTGGCTCGCCGACCGGCGCCCCGACGTGCTGCTGTTCATCTACAACGACCACGTCACGTCGTTCTTCTTCGACCACTACTCGGCGTTCGCCCTTGGCGTCGGGCCGCAGTGGCATCCGGCCGACGAAGGCGGCGGCGCGCGCGACCTGCCGCCGATCGCCGGGCACCCGGCGTTTGCCGCGCATATCGGCCAGTCGCTGATGGCCGACGAGTTCGACATGTCGTTCTTCCAGAACAAGCCGCTCGATCACGGCTGCTTCTCGCCGCTGTCGGTGCTGTGCCCGCACCAGCCCGACTGGCCGGTGCGGCTGGTACCGCTGCAAATGGGCGTGCTGCAGTTGCCGGTGCCGTCCGCGCGCCGGTTCTACCGGCTCGGCCAGGCACTGCGCCGTGCGATCGAAAGCTATCCGGAGGATCTGCGCGTCGCGATCGTCGCAACGGGCGGGCTGTCGCACCAGGTGCACGGCGAACGAGCGGGCTTCAACCATCCCGAATGGGACGAACGCTTTCTCGACCTGCTTGAGCGCGATCCCGAACGTCTCGCCGGCATGCCGCTCGCCGAATACGCGACGCTCGGCGGCTACGAAGGCGCCGAGGTCGTGATGTGGCTCACGATGCGCGGCGCGTTGCCGGCCGGCGTCGTGTGCCGGCATCGCAGCTACTACCTGCCGTCGATGACGGGTATCGCGACGGCCGTCTACGAGCCGGCGGACACCGATATCGACACGGCGGCGGCCGAACGGCACCGGCAGCGGATCGCGGCCGAGCTCGCCGGCGTCGAGCAGTTGCCGGGCACCTATCCGTTCACGATCGCGAAGGCGGTCGACGCGTACCGGATCAACGACTATCTGCATCGGATGATCGAGCCCACGCATCGCGCGCAGTTCCTGGGCGACCCCGAAGCGAGTTTTGACGAGGCCGGCCTGACTGAGCAGGAGCGCGACCTGATCCGCCGGCGCGACTGGCCGGGCCTGCTGCGCTACGGTGTGATCTTCTTCCTGCTGGAAAAGCTCGGTGCGGTGACGGGTGTATCGAACCTGCATATCTACGCGGCGATGCGCGGCGAATCGCTGGAAGCGTTCCAGCGCACCCGAAACGCGCCCGGCGCGCTGTATTCCGTCGCGGGCAAGAGCGCGGGGCCGCTCGGCTGGGACGGCGCGGAGCAGCAACGCAACACGTGACGGGTGACGAAGGCGCGTAACCACGCGCGCCTTCGTTCCACGGTTTCGGCAACGTACCAGGCCATATAAATAGGATGACGAATCGATATGAGCGATCGTCGCCAAGGAGACAGGAGAGACATGATGGGAAGCGGAAAGGCAATCGACATCAAGTCGTTCATCGACGACCGGCCGGTGACACGCTACCAGTGGTTGCTGGTCGTGCTGTGCTGCCTCGTCGTGATCGCCGACGGGATGGACGTCGCGATCATGGGTTTCGTCGCGCCGTCGATCATCCATGACTGGGCGATCTCGCGGCCCGAGTTCGGGCTCGTGATGAGCGCGGCGCCGATCGGCCTGGTGATCGGCGCATTGGTGGCCGGCCCGAGCGCGGACCGGTTCGGGCGCAAGCGCGTGCTGATCGCGTCGGTATTTCTGTTCGGCGTGTTCACGATCGTGACGGCCCAAGCGCATACGCCGTTCGAGATGGCGATGCTGCGGCTGCTGACGGGCATCGGTCTCGGCGCGGCGATGCCGAACACGACGACGCTGCTGTCGGAGTACGCGCCGAAGCGGATGCGTGCGTTGATGATCACCGTGATGTTCACGGGCTTCAATCTCGGCTCGGCGTTGATCGGGTTCGTCGCGGGCTGGCTGATTCCGCTGCACGGCTGGCGCGCGGTGCTGCTGTTCGGCGGCACGCTGCCGCTGCTGCTGATTCCGCTGCAGATATGGCTGCTGCCCGAATCGGCCCGGCTGCTGGCCGTGCGCGGCGCGCCGTCGCAGCGCATTGCCGCGTTGCTGAACCGCGTATGCGGCGGGCAATTCGCCGGCAACGAGACGTTCGTGTCGAACGAGCCGCCGCTGCCGACGCGCAGGCCGATCGGCGTGCTGTTCTCGCAAGGCTACGGGTTCGTCACCGTGTCGCTGTGGATCACGTATTTCATGGGCCTGCTCGTGATCTACCTGCTCACGGGCTGGCTGCCGACGCTGATCAAGGACGCGGGCCTGTCCGTCGGCACGGCCGCGAACGTGACCGCGATGTTCCAGATCGGCGGCACGATCGGCGCGGTCGGCGTCGGCTGGCTGATGGACAAGGTGCGGCCGGCGCCGGTGATCGGCGCCGCGTATCTGGGCGGCGGGCTGTGCGTGGCGGTGCTCGCATGGGCCGGGGCGCTGTCGTCGTCGCTCGCGCTGCTGGTGTTCGCGGCCGGCTTCTGCATGAGCGGCGCGCAGACGGGGCTGAACGCGTATGCGCCGGGACGCTACCCGACGGTCGCACGTGCCACCGGCGTGAGCTGGATGCTCGGGATGGGGCGCTTCGGCAGCATCTTCGGCTCTGCGATCGGCGGCGCGCTGCTGGGGCTCGGCTGGAAGTTCGACGCGATCCTGTCGATGCTCGCGGTGCCGGCCACGCTGGCCGCGATCGCGATCATGACGTCGCAGCGCGCGCCCGCGCCCGAACCGCAGGAACTGGAAAACCCGGCGCACTGAGCGCGCCGCGCCGAACCGGCGCGGCGGCCGGCACGCGGCGGAACACGTCATCACACGCAGGAGTTGCAATGATCATCGACATTCACGGCCACTACACCACCGCGCCGAAGGCGCTGGAGGCGTGGCGCAATCGCCAGGTCGCGGCGATCAACAGCCCGTCGGAGCGGCCGAAAGTCTCCGAGCTGAACATCGGCGACGACGAGCTGCGCGAATCGATCGAGCTCAACCAGCTCAGGCTGATGCGCGAACGCGGTCTCGACCTGACGATCTTCAGCCCGCGCGCGAGTTTCATGGCGCATCACATCGGCGATTTCAGCGTGTCGAGCACGTGGGCGGCCGTGTGCAACGAGCTGTGCCACCGCGTGCACCGGCTGTTTCCCGATCACTTCGTGCCGGCCGCGATGCTGCCGCAGAGCCCGGGCGTCGATGTCGCGACCTGCATTCCGGAGCTGGTCCGGTGCGTCGACGAATACGGCAATGTCGCGATCAACCTGAATCCCGATCCGTCCGGCGGCCACTGGACTAGCCCGCCGCTGTCGGACCGCTACTGGTACCCGGTCTACGAGAAGATGGTCGAGTACGACATTCCCGCGATGATCCACGTGAGCACGAGCTGCAACGCGTGCTTCCACACGACGGGCGCGCACTACCTGAACGCCGATACGACGGCCTTCATGCAGTGCCTGACCTCCGACCTGTTCCGCGATTTCCCGACGCTGCGTTTCGTGATTCCTCACGGCGGCGGCGCTGTGCCGTATCACTGGGGACGGTTTCGCGGGCTCGCGCAGGAGCTGAAGAAGCCGCTGTTGAAGGACCACCTGCTGAACAACGTGTTCTTCGACACGTGCGTGTATCACCAGCCCGGCATCGACCTGCTGACCGGCGTGATTCCGGTCGACAACATCCTGTTCGCGAGCGAGATGATCGGCGCGGTGCGCGGGATCGATCCCGAAACAGGCCACTACTACGACGACACGAAGCGCTACATCGACGCGTCGTCGCTCGATGCGCTCGCGCGGCACAAGATCTACGAAGGCAATGCCCGGCGCGTCTATCCGCGCCTGGATGCACAACTGAAAGCGAAGGGGCAGTGATCATGAACGAACTCGGCGTGGTTTACCGCACGATCCACCGCGCGGACGCAGGCGTCGCCGCGCGGCTCGGTGCGCTCGGCTCGGCGACGGTGCACGAGGCGATGGGCCGCACGGGCCTGCTGAAGCCGTACATGCGGCCGATCTACCCGCGCGCGTTGGCGTCCGGCACGGCCGTCACCGTGCTGCTGCATCCGGGCGACAACTGGATGATGCACGTCGCGGCCGAACAGATCCGGCCGGGCGACGTGGTCGTCGCGGCGATCACCGCCGACTGCACCGACGGCTATTTCGGCGACCTGCTCGCGACGAGCTTCAAGGCGCGCGGCGCGCAGGCGCTGATCATCGACGCGGGCGTGCGCGACGTCGCGGTGCTAGAGGCGATGCAATTCCCGGTGTGGAGCAAGGCGATCTCCGCGAAAGGCACGATCAAGGCGACGCTCGGTTCAGTGAACGTGCCGGTCGTGTGCGCGGGTGCGCTCGTCCATCCCGGCGACGTGATCGTCGCGGACGACGACGGCGTGGTCGCGGTGCCGGCCGCGCGTGCCGCGCAAGTGCTGGAGAAGGCGCTGGCGCGCGAATCGAACGAAACCGCGAAGCGCGCTAAGCTCGCGTCGGGCGTGCTGGGCCTCGACATGTACGACATGCGCGAGCCGCTGCGCCAGGCCGGCCTGCGCTATATCGACTGATGCGGGCGGCAGGGATGACGCAGACCGCATGCGCGGCGACGGCCGTCACCGGCATCTCGTCGATGGCGACGCGGCCGGTGCTGGCGCGACTGGCGGCCGCGCATTCGGATGAAACGGGATGCCGCGTGTCGATCACGTCCGTCGGCGGAGTCGACGCGGCGCGGCGCGTGCGGGCCGGCGAGCCGTTCGATTTCGTCGTGCTCGCGTCCGACGCGATCGAGCGGCTTGCTGCCGATGAGCATGTCGACGGGAGCAGCCGGGTGGATGTCGCGCGTTCCGGCATCGCGGTTGCGGTGGCGGCAGGCGCGGCGCGGCCGGAGATCGGCACCGAAGCAGGCGTTCGCGACGCGGTCCTGCGCGCCGGCCGGATCGGCTATTCGACGGGGCCGAGCGGCGCGCACCTGAATCGCCTGTTCGTACGCTGGGGCATCGCGGACGCGATCGCGCCGCGTATCGTCCAGGCACCGCCCGGCGTGCCGGTCGGCGAGATGATCGCGGCGGGCGACGTCGACCTCGGTTTCCAGCAGTTGAGCGAGCTGATGCACGTGCCGGGCATCGACGTCGTCGGTGTATTGCCGGAAGCCGTTCAGGCCGTCACGGTGTTTTCCGCAGCGGTGTGTCGTGCGGCACGCGATCGCGCTGCTGCCGCACGGTTTCTTGCTTGCCTGGCATCGCCGCACGCCGATCGCATCAAGCGCGAACACGGGATGGAGCCGGCGTAGGGCCGAACGGTGCAGCCGCGGCGGTGGCTCGCCGGAATCGATAAACGGATCAGATGGGAATTGGTCGTCTTCGCAACGCGCTCGCGCAGTGAGCTTAGTTATGCTGATGAAGAAGACGGTCATGTGAAGGTTCGATTCACTCGAGGTATCGCAGACGTTTCGTGAAATCGCCGCATCGTCACCTGACGACGCGGCAAGCCAACCAGAACGACAGGAGACAGGAATGCAGACGAACTGCAGGGCAGGGTGGAGCGCGCGCGAATGGCGTCGCGCGGCAGGCATGCGGCGCGATGCGCTGATCCGGATACTGGCGATCGGCATGATGGGCTTGTGCGCGATGTTGGCCGGCTGGTCGAACGCGGCGAGTGCGGCAAGTGCCGCGAGCGCTGCCGGCGGCCTCGCGAATCTTCCAGCGGTGATGCCGGCGATGTCGTGCCCGGCCATCGCGGCGCTCGACCTGAGCGGCGTGACCGACGGCACCGTCACGATCACGTCGGCGGTGCTGCTGCCCGCCGGCACGGTTGTCGGGAACAACACGCTGCCGGCACCCGTGTGCGACGTGAAAGGCACGATCGGCCCGGGCGCGTCGCTGTTCGAACTGCAACTGCCGACACAGGGCTGGACGCAACGCTATCTGCAGACGGGATGCGGCGGACTGTGCGGCAACCTGTCGGTCAACGCGCCGATGGCGTCGACCTGCGTGCCGGTGACCAACGGGACGATCGCGATGGCCGCGACCGACATGGGCCACGAAGGCGGCAACGATGGCTCATGGGCGCTCGACCCGAAGGCGAAGCTCGACTTCGCGTATCGCGCCGAGCATGCCACCGCGCAGGTGGCCAAGGCGATCATCGGCAAGTTTTATGCGCGGCCCGCTCGCTATGCGTACTTCGACGGTTGCTCGGACGGCGGCCGCGAAGCACTGATGGAAGCGCAGCGCTTTCCCGACGATTTCGACGGCATCGCGGCCGGCGCGCCCGCGAACGACCTGATCGTGCAGAACACGTTCCATCACGCGTGGCCGGCCGCGGTCAACACGGACCCGAAGACGGGCAATGCGATCCTGCTCGCCGGCAAGCTGCCGATGCTGCACGCCGCGGTGCTGAAAGCGTGTGACGGGCTCGATGGCGTGGTCGACGGCGTGATCGACAACCCGCGCGCGTGCCGGTTCGATCCCGCGACGCTGGTGTGCGCGGCCGGACAATCGACCGCGACGTGCCTGACGCCGCAGGAAGCCGACGTCGTGCGCCGCATCCATGACGGCGCGACGACCGCCAACGGCACGCGACTCGAACCGCTCGTATCGCGCGAATGGGGTTCGGAGCTGAACTGGAGCCTGTTCGTGCCGGCCACCGCCACCGCGCCGAGCGGAACGATCAGCTTCGTGCTGCCGTTCCTGCGCTATCTCGACTACTACAACGCGTCGTATCCGTCCGCGACGATCGGCGACATGAAGTTCACGCTCGACGCGTTCGCGAAGACGGTGCCGGTGTCGAACTACCTGGCCGCGACCGATCCCGATCTGGGTCACTTCGCCGGCCGTGGCGGCAAGCTGCTGCTGTGGCACGGCCTCGAGGATCAGCACATCTCGCCGCGTTCGAGCATCGCGTATTACGAAGCGATGAAGAAGACCATGGGCGACGCGCTGGTCGACCGCTTCGCACGCTTCTACCTGTTCCCGGGCGTCGCGCACTGCGGCGGCGGGCAGGGGCCGGACGTATTCGACGTCCTCACGCCGCTGATGGCATGGACCGAGTCGGGAGCGACGCCCGGCAAGATCGTCGCGTCGATCGTCGATGCGAACGGCAACACGACACGCACGCGTCCGGTGTTTCCGTACCCCGCCAGCGCACGCTACACGGGCAGCGGCAGCACGGACGACGCGGCGAACTTCGTCGCCGATACGCCGAGGGCCGACCCGTATGTGGATCTGCACTGGGCCGGCGAATGGCTGTACTCGCCGGGCTACGAGGCGCAGTGCCGGGTCAATGGCGCGCAGCTTGTCTGCACGGGCGGCAACGGCTGGCGTGCATACCGACCCTGACGTCCGTGAGCGGGCGGCAAGCAACCATAAAGACAATTCACTTACTCGAGAAGACAAGGAAGGAGACGGATACATGAAGCAACAGGCATTGCGGATGGCGCTGACGTCCGGCGTCGCGCTGGCCGCTGTCGCGCCGGCGTTCGCGCAGAGCAGCGTGACGCTGTACGGGATCGTCGACAACGGCATCGGCTACCAGAGCAACGCGACGACGGTCGGCTCGACGAGCGGCGGGAAGTCGGTCGTCCGGATGAACCAGGGCGTGTGGGCCGGCAGCCGCTTCGGGCTGAAGGGCAGCGAGGATCTCGGCGGCGGCACGAAGGCGATCTTCACGCTCGAATCGGGCTTCAACTCGGCGACGGGTGCCGCGCAGTACACCGACGCGATCTTCGGGCGCCAGGCGTGGGTCGGGCTGACCAACGCCACGTACGGCACGCTGACCGCCGGCCGGCAATATGCGTCGTACTACCAGACGATGTCGCCGTTCAGCCCGACCACGTGGATCACCGGCTACTACGGCGCGCACCCGGGCGACGTCGACGGCCTCGACACGATCTACCGTGCGAACAACACGATCGAGTACACGTCGCCGAAATGGTACGGCGTGACGTTGAGCGGTTCCTACTCGCTCGGCGGCGTGGCCGGCAGCACGAACGCGGGCTCGACATGGGCGACCGGCATCCAGTACGCGGCCGGCCCGTTCGGCGCGGGCGTCGCATTCGAGCGCGTGAACAACTCGAACACAGCCGGCGGCACGTGGGGCGCGAACTCGACGACGTCGAACGGCGGCGCGCAGATCGGCGTGTCGGCGATCACGAACGGCTACCAGACCGCGAAGGCGCAGCAGCGGTTCGCGGTGGGCCTCAGCTACCGGTTCAGCGATGCGTGGGACGCGACGGCGACCTACACCAATACCGAATACATCCCGGGCGCGGCGTCGAAGTTCTTCAATACCGCGATCTTCAACACGGCCGGCGCGGTGCTGCACTGGAAGCCGTCGGCGGTCTGGGATTTCGGCGCGGGCTATGCGTACACGCGTGCGACGGAATCGAACGGCATCACCGACAGCGCGCAGTATCACCAGTTCAACCTGTCGCAGTACTACTCGCTGTCGAAGCGCACGGGGTTGTACCTGCTCGAAGCGTACCAGCACGCGAAGGGCAAGACGCTCGGCACGAGCGGCGCGGGCAGCATCGTCGACGCGACCGCGACGCTGGGCGACGGGTTCAACACCGCGCCGTCGTCGACCGGCAACCAGTTCGCTTTCGGCGCGGGGATCATTCACCGGTTCTGATGCGGAAGTGACCGCACGTGCCTCCGGCCTGGACGGCCGGAGGCGCGGCGGCGTGTCACGTGATGACGTTCAACGTCCCGTCTTCAACTGCGCCCACAGCCGGTTTTGCAGCCGGCGAATCTCGGGCGGCATCGGCTTGAGCAGCGTCATCCTGCTCAACACCTCGTCGGCCGGATACACCGACGGATCGCGCGCGATCGCGGGCTTCACGTACTGGCGCGCGGCCTTGTTCGCGGTCGGATAGAACACCGCGTTGGTGATGCCGGCGTTGACCTTCGGATCCTGCACGTAGTTGATCCATTTCAGCGCGGCGTCGCGGTTCGGCGCGTCCTTCGGGATCACCATCATGTCGAACCACAGCAGCCCGCCTTCCTTCGGGTTCGCGAAGCCGATCTCGTACGGGCGCTTCGCTTCGGCGGCACGGCGGTGCGCGATGCCGACGTCGCCCGAGTAGCCGAACGCCACGCACAGGTCGTTGTTCGCGAGATCGTTGATGTAGCCCGACGAGTTGAACTGCGTGATGTACGGGCGCACCTTCTTCAGCACCTCGTATGCGGCGCGATAGTCGGCCGGGTTCGTGCTGTTCGGATCCTTGCCCATGTACTGCAGCGTGGCCGCGAACACGTCGACGGCCTGGTCGAGGAACGACACGCCGCAACTTTTCAGCTTCGCCATGTTGGCCGGATCGAACACCAGTGCCCAGCTGTCGACCGGCGCCTTGTCGCCGAGCGCCTTCTTCACGGCCTGCACGTTGTAGCCGATGCCGTCGGTGCCGTACGCCCATGGCACGCCGTACCGGTTGCCCGGATCGGCATCGGCGACCATCTTCATCAGCAGCGGATCGAGGTTCGACAGGTTCGGCAGCTTCGACTTGTCGAGCGGCTGGTAGACGCTCGCCTGGATCTGCTTGGCCATGTAGTTCGAGGTCGGTACGACGATGTCGTAGCCGGAATTCCCCGACATCAGTTTCGCCTGCAGCGTGTCGTCGCTGTCGTAGTTGTCGTAGCGGACGTGGAGGCCCGTCTGCTTCTGGAAGCTCGGGATCGTGTCCGGTGCGATGTAGTCGGACCAGTTGTAGATGTTCAGTTCGCCGGCAGCATGGGCGGTCGTGCCGGCGGCCGACAGGAGGGCGGCGGCTGCAATGGCGCTGCGAAGCGTGCGGATTCTCATGACGAAGTCTTCCATTTCGGTGCGCATGCCGATCCGCGAAGAGCGGGTCGTGGCGCGACGGTTCATCGGATGAAGCAGACGTGCGTGACCGCCGCTCGCACCGAGCGTGGCGCACATCGATCAGAAGTCCGTTTGATTGCGAGCCGGATCGCGCGGAAACGAAGCGCGAGCCGGTCCCGTTACCGGTCGGGCGACGCGGCGAGCAGATCGAACGGAGTCGGGGAAAGGGGCGGGGCGCTAAGGCAGTAGCGATGCCACGTCGTCGGTATGGATCGCGACGTACGCACGCGCGGCGACGGCGTTGTGGCGGCGAACGGAACGGCGGGACAGGATGGTGTAGATCGACAGATGCAGGCGAGGGCTTTGCCAGCCGTCACTGTCGTCGGGGGACGCGATCGTAGCGCGCAGGTTTCGCGCATCGCCTCGTCTCCACCGCACCAGCGGGCCTCGGAATCTCACGATTACTCTCGACCGGGTTGTTGAAAGTATTGAACACCTGACGATTCGCCAGCGCTTGCCGTTTCAGGTTTCGGTCTCGCGTTTGCCGCGCGGCGGCATCGGCTTCGTGACGCGAATTGAAAGCTTGGCGGACTGCTGGATCGCCGAAACATGACGCTTCCGTGAATCATCAGATAAATCGCTGTAAGGATGTCTCGGGATTTTCCCTAGTGAATCGAAGACCGATGAATGCGCTTGGCGTGCAGGCGATGATGTAGACATACAAAGAAGATCGCACTTGGGAGAAGGGGGCGGAAATGTACAAAAAGGGCTGCACTGCCGATTTCAATATGCAATGAATCGACGTAACCGATTGATGGAAATGTATTTTTTGTGCAGCCTGCGTTAGGCGTTCCTGAGTGTCGGTAGCGGGCGCCCGTCGCGGAAAATAATAAGTATTTCTAATCTAATGTGAGTGCCAGGTTGATGTGGCAAGGGCAAGCGACGCCCTTTAATTTGCCATTCTGGATGGGGCGCAATGTAATTCGGTTCAGTAACGGGCCCGGGGAGGCATCACCTGGTGTCGGCATTCACCGGGCGAGTAACAGGTGTCCGAGGAGATCTGCTGGTCAGCGCGACTTCAGTTGCTCGATCACATATTGACTGACGATCAGGTCCAGGTGCGCACCGCCGGCATTCTTGTAAACCGTCCGGTCCCCGGCTGAACGGTGGAATGCGGGCATCCGGCACAGATCGAACAGATCGCCTTCGATATCACTTTCCCGAATCACGCCCGCCTGCATCGGGATTTGAACGTCTCCTGACTGTGCAGCATTCTGGCGCTCGTCCACGAAAATCCGTGCCCCACGGAACACTTCGCAATCGGCCTCCTGCATGTCCGGGCGGTATCCGCCCACGAGATCGACGTGGGTACCGGGGCGCACGCACTCGCCCCGGATCACCGGCGTGGATGCGCTGGTGGCGGTCACGATGATGTCGGCCCGGGCGACCGCGGCATCGAGGTCGTCAACGATGCGGACCCCGACGTTTCTCGCGTCGATCGCCGAGCGTGCGTCTTCCAGCTTCGACGGCGTGCGATTCCACAGCAGCACTTCGCGGATGGACGGCCGGATGTGCAGGTAAGCGTCCGTCAACGACCGTGCGACCGGGCCCGCGCCCAGCACCAGCAACACCTCGGCGTGCTCGCTGCTGAGCACGCGTGCCGCCAGCGCGGAATCGGCCGCGGTTTTCCAGCGCGTGATTTCGGGGCCGTCCAGCATTGCGACGAGCCCCTTGGTGCACTCATCCAGGACGAGGAACGCGGCCTGCTCCGACGGCAGTGGCGGGACGGCCGCGCCATTGGCCGGATGGATCGACGCGATCTTGACTCCGGCACCCGTGCCCGGCAGGATCACGCCCCGGCTGAACAGGCCGAAGCGCGAATCCCCGATGAAGTAGCTGCCGCCGCTCGGTCGGGCACCAGTGTGCCCGCGGTGCAGCGCGTCGAGAACACCGGGCCAGCCGAGTACCGAACGGATCTGCTGCGCGGAAATGATCTGCATGCGTACCGTTCCTACTGCTTCGGCCAGATATCGCCAAGGGTGTAACCCTCGGGAAACGGATCGTCGTGATCCAGCACGATGGTGTGGATGCCGTGGATCCAGCTGGTGCCGGCCAGCGTCGGCACCACGGCCGCGTGCTCGCCGATGCGGGTCGTCTCCTCCAGGCGGCCGGTGAAGACGGTTCCGAGGATGCCCTGGTGCCGGAAGTCCCGGTGCAGCGGCAGTTCGCCCTTGGCGTGCAACACGGCCATCTTGGCGCAGGTGCCGGTGCCGCAGGGGCAACGGTCGATCGCACCGGTCCAGGTGGCCGGGTCGTCCCAAGAGAGCGGCCCGGTGGGCATCGTGACCGCGTTCTTCCAGTCGGCTCGCGGGTCGTCGGTGGGACCTGAAAGCTGGGAAATCGTGATGCCGACACCTGGATAGTCGGGATGAGCAACCGGCAACTGCTCAATGGCAGCGTGCCGGACCATGGCCGAAATTCGGGCGATCTCCTTGCCGTGTTCGGGCTTCAATTCAAGCCCCGGAAACTGGCGCACGTCGGCAATCGCGTAGAACATGCCGCCCCAGCCGACATCCACACGCACCTTGCCCAGATGCGGCACGTCGATCACGGCATCGAGATACGCGGCAAATGCCGGCACGTTTCTGAACTTCACGCTCCTGACCTTGCCGCCCCTGCACTCGGCCGTGATGCGGATCAGGCCGGCCGGTGCCTCCAGCGTCAGTTCGGTCACCGGCTCCTGCATCGGCAGCATACCCATCTCCAGCAGCACGGTGGCCACCGAGATGGTGTTGCCGCCCGACATCATCGGGTACTCGACCTGCTCCAGGATGATGTAGCCGGCGTCCGCCTCGGGATGACACGGCGGCACGACGATGTTGCAACAATGGGCCGGGTAGCCGCGCGGCTCGCGAAGCAACAGCTTGCGCAGTCCGTCGTCATTGGCCTCCAGCCATTTCATCTTGGCCTGAACGGTGTCGCCCGGAATGTGCGGGATGCCGCCGGTGACGACGCGCATCGGAATACCCGAATGGGTCTCCACCGCATGGATGCTTCGCTTGAAACCCATGTGCTGATTCTCCTCTTGCGTACCGCCGCCCCTGTGCGGCGTAAGGAGAAATTTATGCCGGTTCCGCTGCGAACTTAAGCGACATTTCCTCCGGTATTCCTTCAACTTTTGGTTGAAGATTACGCGGCGAGCTCCTGCCTGATCCACTGGCAGAATCGCCTGCATACGCTCGCGTCCATCTTGCCCTTCCGCACGGACAGGTAATGGCCGCGATTCCGCATGACGGTCGAGTGCGGCAGCGGACGCACGAGATCACCGCTGTCGACCAGATGCCCGATGAGGTGATGCCAGCCGAGCGTCACGCCCTGGTGCGCCAGAGCAAGCTGCACGATGGCCGGATAGTCATTGCTGGTGAACAGTTGCCGAGGGACATCGGCACGCCAACCCGTATCCACATCGTGCAGCGCCAGCCAGACTTTCCAGTCGATATGCTCGGAAATCTGCGAGCGGCCGTAGGCGCTGAGATCCAGCAGTGACCGGTCGAGCAATCCTTCCGGTGCCGTGATCGGGCCATGGCGCTGCAGGTACTGCGGCGTGCAAACCGGATAGACCTCGTCGTCGAACAGGTGCTCGCTGTCGTATCCGTCGCGCAAGCTGGCCAGCTTCGCGATATACACGTCCGGCTGCACGCCTGCTTCCATCGAGATGAAGTTCTGCGTGGCCAGCACGGTGAGCTCGACATCCGGCGCATCCTGCAGGAATTCGGGTAGCCGCCGGTGAAGCCACAGCGCCGAAAACGCCGGCGAACAGCATACGATCAGGGTCTGTCGGGCGGGAATTCTCTTGCGCAGGCGTTCGGCGGCCTGGTGAAGATTGATCAGCGAAAGCTGGGCGGCATCCTTGAACATCTCGCCATCGGCGGTCAGCGCGACGGTCCTGCCCGAGCGGACGAACAGCGTCGTCCCGAGATAGTCCTCCAGTTCCCGCACCTGCTTGCTGACGGCGGCCGGGGTCACGTTCAGCGCGTTGGCGGCTCCCGTAAAGCTGCTGAACTTCGCGGCCGCGAGAAATGACTTGATGGCCCGCAGCGACAGTGCGCCGACGAGGGTTTCGCCGATTTCGAATTGAGGCGCCATAACCATTCGACCGACCTATGGGGAGCCGGACAGTGTCCGGATTCGGCACTTGCCCGAAATGACATGGGGTACCGGCGCCATCCTTGTATTGCGACGGGCCGCGTTAAGACAGCCGTAGTGTCACACACGATCAAACCTTCCGCGACGTGGGATTGTGCAGTTTGGTCCGGAGGTGAGCGGTGGCTTGACCGGAGCGATATCGACGTTCCTGAACGACGCAGCTGAACTTTCTTTCCGAAATGGGGACGAGGTCATTGATATCAGCCCGTACCGAAGTTCAAGGGCGGACAGCAGGCGCACACCTCGTCGAGGAGATCGGGGGCCTGGAAAATGCGGCGGGAGGCTGCGATTTGCAGCGCTTCCCCCGGTTGCCTAAGCGCTGCTTATGATCAGCACAACCTCGGCTAAATCAGATCGGCCGATCATTCGACCGGAGTATGTTGCCTCATCGAATCGATGACCATGACCGGGACGCGTGAGCGCCGTCAGGTCGCGGGGACGGCGTTGCGCGATACATTGAGACGTTCGCGCCACGCCGGGAACGATCATCGTCGGTAAAGAACGTAGGCAAACAGGACGATCATGACTTTCAAGCGCACTTTCCATGCGGTCGAGACTCACTCGGGTGAGCCGATGCGCGTGATCACCGGTGGCGTTCCCCATATCCCGGGCAACACGGTCTACGAGCAGATGAAGTGGCTCGAGCAGAACGACGACCAGATCCGCATGCTGATGCTTCGGGAGCCGCGCGGCTATCCGCCGCTCTGCTGCAATCTGGTGGTGCCGGCAAAACATCCGGATGCGGCGGCGGGCTACATCATCATGGAGCAGGTCGAATATCCGGTGATGAGCGGCGGCAACACCATTTCGGTTGCAACCGTGCTGCTGGAAACCGGGATGATCCCGATGCAGGAGCCCGTGACGGAGTTCCAGCTCGAAGCGCCGGCAGGACTGATCGGTATCCGCGCCGAATGCCGCAACGGCAAGGTCACGTCCGTCACCTTCAGGAACGTGCCGGCGTTTGCCGCCCACATCGAGAAGGTCATCGACGTGCCGCATCTCGGCAAGGTCACGGTGGACGTGGGCTGGGGCGGCATGTTCTACGTGATCGCCGACGTTCGCCAGTTCAAGGGCCTCGAGCTGAAGTCCGAGCATGGCCGGGAAATCACCCGGGTCTCCGCGCTGATCCTGAAGGCCGCTCAGGAGCAGTTGCCCGTCGCACACCCGCATTACCCGGGTTACGGGATCACGATCGCGCAGCTGTCCGGTCCGACCGAGAACCCGAATGCGGACTGGAAGAACGCCGTCACGGTTGCCAGCGGCGCAATCGACTTCGACAATCCGGCGACGTGGACCGGCGCCATCGACCGGTGCCCGTGTGGAACGGGCACGTCCGCGAAGATGGCCACGCTTCATGCGAAGGGACAGCTGGACCTGAACCAGCCGTTTCGACACGAAGGCGTGCTGGGAACCGTGTTCACGGGCAACCTCGTCGAGCGGGCCAGCATCGGCGACATCGACGCTGTGGTGCCGACGATCTCCGGCCGTTCGTGGATTTACGGCTACAACACCTATGTGCTCGACCCCGACGACCCGTTCGTCAACGGCTATACGATGGGTGACATCTGGGCATGACACAGGGCGGCCTGGCAGGCCGTCGGTCGGCAGGGCAGGCAGGCGGGCGACCTGGGCACATCGAAGCGGCTCGGGTCGTCCACTGCATTTGGAGTCGAGACGATGAAATACGAGCGTGAAGCGGCGCGGCAAGTGGCGTTCGACGCAATCAAGGCGGTGGGTGCGAACGATGCGATCGCGCATTCGCTTGCCGAGGCCGTGATATCGGCTGAACTGGCCGGCAGCAAGGCGGTGGGGTTTGCGCACCTTCCGGATTACCTGGACGGTTTCGCGAAGGGCAGGATTGCCGCGCGTGCCGAGCCGGACGTGAGTTTTCCGGCTCCGGCCGCCGTACGGGTCGACGCGCGCGGCGGAATCGCACAACTGGCCTATGACCGTGTGTTCGACGAACTCGTCGACAGGGCGAAGACTTATGGCGTCGTCACGCTGGCCGTGTCGAACAGCTTCACCGTCGGCGAACTCGGCTACTACACGCGCAGGCTGGCGGAGTCGGGCCTGGTCGCGCTCGGCACCTGCAACGCGACGGCGCAGATGACCACACTGGAGAGCGGCAAGGCCGTGTTCGGAACCAATCCGGTGTCGTTTGCCGCGCCGGTTGCGAACGCGCGGCCTTTCGTGATTGACCAGGCATCCAGCGCAACCGCATTCGTCAACGTGCGCAAGGCCGCGGAAACGGGTGAGGCGATTCCCGACGGATGGGCGGTGGACGGGCATGGCATGCCGACCACCGATGCGCGCGCGGCAATCAGTGGCCTGCTGTTGCCGTTCGGCGGCGCGCGCGGCGCCAACATCGCGATGACGATGGAGATCCTGGCCGCGGGCGTGACCGGTGCCAACTGGTCGATGGACGCGCCGCATTACGCGCAAGGCAGCGAGACGCCGGGTGTCGGGCTTTTCGTCGTGGCCGTGAAGGCCGGCGTATTCGACAGCGATTTCGAAGCACGGCTGGCCACGCAGCTCGCAAGACTCGCGCAGGCCGGCGTGCGTATTCCCGGCAGCCACATCAAGGTGCACGAGATCGATGTCCCGGACGACGTCATGAACCGGGTCCGTTCGTTCGGAACGGGCCGCTGAGCCGCGCATGCCGCGCCGGCTCGCCGGGCGGCAGCCGACAGTCGATCCGGTCGCGCTGCAATTCTGCAGCGACGTCACTCGGCGGGGGCCGCGCCCTGGATGAATCGCGATTGCTGCCGCGCGCGGGTTTGGCGGCCCGCTTCGAGCATGGCGATGCTGCCGAGAATCAGGACGGCAGCCAGAATCTCCGTCAGTCCTATTGCTTCGCCGCTGCTCCACCCGATGAGCAGTGCGACCACGGGCGTGATGTACACGGCGCCTGCGGCCGCCACGGCGCCGAGTTTCTGCAACAGGTAGTAATACAGAATAAATGCCGAGCCGGTGCCGAACAGTCCGAGCCCAATCACGATGCCGGTTGTCGCACGGCTGTCCTCGAAGATCCGCCCGATGCCGTGGACGTCGGTCAGTGCGGCAAGCATCAGCAACGCAACGCCCATCTGCCAGGTCACGATGGCTAGCGGCGCGAGGCCGGTCGGCGACAGGAAGCGCCGGGCGTAGATGTACGAGAATCCGAAGAGTGCCGACCCCGACATCATCCATGCGATGCCGGGCAGACTGATGGCGCCGCTATTGCCCATGCCGGCCCATGGCCGCGCGATCAGCACGATGCCTGCCATGCCCAGCGCGACACCGTATTGCGTCGGGCGGTTCATCTTCTCGCCGCGCAGGAACAGGCCTGATGCCAGTGACGTGAAGAGGGTGGACGACCCACCCAGCACGCCGGCGATACCGGACGGGAGCAGCGTCGTCCCCTGTGCCATTGCGAAGTACGGGAACGCCGCAGCCAGCGCGGCCATCACGGCGAAGTGATGCAGGTAACGTATCTGGCCGACCCGGATCGCGCGTTGATGCCATGCGAGAGCGGCTAGCGGCGCGAAACCGAACAGCACGCGCAGCAGCGATATCTGAACCGGGCTGATAAATGCCCCCGCCCATTTCATGTAGATGAAATTGGATCCCCAGAACACGCCGAGGAGGATGAAGGCGCAATAGGTTCGTATCAAGATGGGTTGGGTCCGGCGGGTTGGCGATCGGCTCGGGCGCGCTTCGTCATGCGGGGCGCAATTGCTCGGCGCACAGCTCGCCCGCAATGGCCCAATCGCTTGCGGGAACGTCCTCGAAGATGACGAAGGTATGCCTGGGTTCGATCCCGGCATGGCGAAACAGGCTCTCGGTGATCTCGGCCGCGACGGCCTTCTTTGCAGATGCTTCCTTGCCCGCGAGCCAACTGACGCGAACGACCGGCATGGGTATCTCCTTTCTCGAAACAGTGGGTTGTCGATCTCGGCGCAACCGACCGACTACGCCGAGCGATCGTCGCCGGGTGCCATTAGAGCCAATCCGTCTCGAATGGGAACGTCGAAAGCGGAATGCAGCCCGTTTCTGTCAGCAGAACCTGTTGTTCGAGCTTCACCCCTTCTTCGCCGCCTTCCGCACCGATATAACTTTCGACGCAGAGGGCCATTCCACTTTCGAATTTGCCGTCATAGCCGCCGCTTTCCCAATCGATGTCGTGTGCGACCGACGGATATTCATCCACCATGCCGATCCCATGTGCGATACAGCTGTACCGATTTTTCCGGTAGGCATCTGGTATCTTCCAGCTGCGCTCGGCGAACTCGCGAAAGCTCATGCCCGGACGCAGCAATTCCATATTGGTATTCAATTGCTCATATGCCTCTGCATAGAGCCGGCGCTGGTTGTCGGTGGGACGAACGTGGCCGACGGTCCAGGTCCGCGAAATATCGGCGCAGTATCCAAAAGGACCCACGAGATCGGTGTCGAACGCGATCAGTTCGCCTTGCTTCATGATTCTTGCGCTGCATTCCTGCATCCACGGATTGGTGCGTGGCCCGGACGCGAGCAAACGCGTCTCGATCCATTCGCCGCCGAGCCGGATGTTCTCGTAGTGCAGATGGGCCCAGAGGTCCTGCTCGCTCATTCCGGGCGTCAAGACATTGCGCATGCGCTGGATGCCCTGTTCGCAGACGGCGACGGCCGCTCTGATCAGCACGAGTTCGTCGTCGGACTTGACGGCTCGCGCGTGTTCCATCAGCGCTTGGCCGTCCACTATTTCGACGTCGTGTTGCAGTAACGCCTGCGCACCTTCGGGATCAAGTCTATCGACCGCGATGCGCATCTCGGACGCCGCGTGCTCGCGTAGCATGTCCACAACCTCCTGAGCCCATTTCCTGGCTTTGCGTGTCGATTCCGGTCCGGAGCTGAAGTAATTCCAACATGTCGCGCCGCGCAGCTCGACGTCGAGCATGTTGCCCTTCCACACGTGTTCGCAATTGTGGAACTCGAAACCGATGACGGGGCCGTGGGCAAATACGATCACATAGCGAGTCGGATTGCGTCCCGTCCAGATCTGCATGTTGGACGTATCGGTTGCGTAGCGAATGTTGACCGGATCGTACAAAACGATCGCCGGGCATTGCCGCGCAACAAGCTCTTTCCTGACCCGCTCGATACGATAGGCGCGTACGCGCTCCATCAGATCGTCTGGCAAGCCCGGAGGACTCACGTTCGTTTGCATCGTGGTTGCGGCATGAAGCGTACTGACAGCCGACATTGCTCCTCCTGTTCGTTGGTATGGACTGTGCGCCGTCTTCCTGAGTTAGGGCGCATGGATCGGACGTCAGCGTACGATTCAGACCAGTATCGAAAGGACGAAAAGGCCGGTCAACGGCCTATATTTTCCTCGTTGCATTACATTAGGTTATGCGAGTGCCGCCGCAGGCAGCGACGGCAACGCGACGCAGCGAACGCGCGCAGGGCAGGGCAAAGTCGACCGGCTTCACTGACGTGATGGCGGTCGGTCAACGATGAGTATGGAAGGACGACCGGCGCGGTTCAGCGAACCGGGAGATCCTCGCGCAGCCAGTCGATCAGCTGGTGGACGGCAGGCGTGATCGAGCGACCGTGAGGAACGACGACGAAATAGGCGTCGGTCATCTTGCAGGACCCGACTGGCAGACGGACCAGCTCGCCGCTCGCCAGCAGGTCGTGAACCATCCGGCTCCAGCCGAGTGCGACCCCTTGCCCGTATCGCGCCGCCTGGACGGCGTCGGTGTAGAGGCTGCAGCGAAGCACGTAGTTCAGCCGGCTCGGGCGGTGGCCCGCCGAGTGGAACCATGCGTCCCAGCCCATCCATCCCTCGTAGGTCGAATCGGATTCGACGAGCGGCAGCGCGGCAAGCGCCTGGAGCGATTCCGGCATGCCGTTTTCCTCGAGGAAGCGCGGCGAGCAGACGGGAAACACTTCCTCGTCGAACAAGAGGATCGACGTGCCGTCCGCCCAGCGGCCGTCGCCATAGCGTACGGCGACATCGACCTCGACATGCCGGAGGTCGGCCGTAAACATCTGGGTGGTCAGCCGCAGCTGCAACGGGGGCGACAGCTGCTTGAGCTTGGGAAGCCGCGGCAGCAGCCGAAACTGCGCGAACGGTGCGGTCGACGCGAGGACGAGTTCCTGCTGCTCGGCGCCGGTCGACAGGCGATCGAAGACGCCGGCGATTTTTTGCATGGACTCGGCCACCGTCAGGTACAGCATTTCACCCTCTGTCGTCAGCGAGATCGAGCGATGCAGGCGATGAAAGAGGCGGACATTCAGCGTTTCTTCGAGGACGCGTACTTGCCGGCTCACGGCCGCCTGCGTCACACCCAGCTCGGTTGCGGCAAGCGTGAAGCTTGCGAGGCGCGCGACCGCTTCGAACTCGACCAGCGCCGTCAACGACGGGACGATGCGTCGATACCCTTTGGTTCGTTTTGTCATGTTCATCAGGTTGGTGTCATGCGGGGTACAGGCTCGAGGCAGGACGGAGCCCTGCCACTGGAAATCCCGTGGAGAGGACCATCGACCGACGCGCCGGCGCGACATCCTGTGCTGACAAATTGCCAGGGTCAAGCCGGTGCGCCGCGGTCGCCGGAAGGCGCGGGATGCATTGCGGGCAGGTCGAATCAGCGTAGATCAGGATGGGGAAAAGGTCGCATAACTTAAAGTAATGCGAAGCAGAAAATAAGGCGCGTTGACGCTACGAATCGGCACTCCAATACTTCGGGCAAAGCGCAATACGAGCATTGCGAAAATCAACCCATTGGAGGAGTACATGTCCGCGATCCCGCTCAAGACCCACCGCGAGTTGCTCGACAGCCGCAAGCCCGGACACGGGATGCCGGCCGAGCTTTTTGGCCGTCAGGACGTGTTCGAGACGGACGTCGAAGTCTTCTTCGAGAAGCTGTGGATCTTCGTTGCCGTGACGGCCGATGTTCCGGAACCGGGCGACGTCTATGCCGTCGATATCGGCAAGTCGTCGATCCTGATCGTGCGCGATGACGACGAGAACATCCGCGCTTACCGGAACGTCTGCCGGCATCGCGGCGCACGCCTGATGAAGGGCGGTGCCAAGGCGACCGTCGGCATGGTGGTGTGTCCGTATCACCAGTGGACGTACGACCTGGACGGCAGCCTGAAACATGCGACCCACATGGGCAAGGATTTCGATACGAAGTGCCGGAGCCTGATTCCGGTGCACGTCAAGGTGGTCGGCGCGCATGTGTTCGTTTGCCTCGCCGACGAAGCGCCGGAAGATTTCTCGACGCTCGAGACGGTGATGACGCCGCGCTTCGCGCCACACGACATGCAGCGAACGAAGATCGCGCACGAGATGACGATCGTCGAGAACGGCAACTGGAAGCTCGTGATGGAGAACAACCGCGAGTGCTACCACTGCGGCGGTACGCATCCGGAGCTCACGCAGTCGTTCCTTGCGCACGACTTCGGCTTCTGCCCGGACGGGCAGAGCGACGAATCTCTGCGCGAGTATGACGAATACCTTGCGCACAATGCCGCCCGCAAGGAAGAGTGGGAGGGGGCAGGCTACATCTGCGACGCGTTCGAGTCACTCGACGAGAGCGTCGAGACGAACTTCCGTTCGCAGCGGCTCGTCATTGCCGGCGCCTGCGAATCGCAGACGATGGATACGAAGGTGGCGTGCACGAAGCTGCTCGGCGGCCTGGAGCGTCGCGATCTGGGCGACGTGCACATGTGGGGCCATCACTCGTGGACGCACGTGATGAGCGATCACGCGGTGGTCGCATACGTCCTGCCGCTTGCGCCGGACAAGACGCTGGTGCGTACCGTGTGGCTGGTGCATCAGGATGCGGTCGAAGGTGTCGACTACGACCTGAAGACGCTGACGGAAGTATGGGATGCCACGACGCGGCAGGATGCCGACCTCGTCGCGATCACCCATAGCGGGACGCAGGACCCGGGCTATGTTCCCGGCCCGTACTCGACCTACACGGAAGGCGCGCTCGATCAGTTTGCACGCTGGTACGACGCACGCCTGAACGCGCACGGCATCTGAGTTTCATCATGACTGTCAGAGAGAATTTTTGCCTGTCCGGGCCGGCCGTGGCGGCACGGGATCGCTTCGCGGACCCCGGCACCTGGGAACGCGCAGAGCCGCAATGGTCCAGCGGCGAACGCAAGACGCTGGTGTGCTGCAGGGTGCGCGCTGAAACGCACGACGTCCGGACGTTCGTGTTTCGTGGAAAGGACGGACAGGCCTTCAGCTTCGAGCCCGGCCAGTTCATCACCGTATCGGCCGACATCGACGGCGTGCCGGTCAGCCGCTGCTACACGATCTCGTCGCCGCCGACGCGGCCGTATACGTTGTCCATCACGGTCAAGCGCACACCCGGCGGGACCATGTCGAACTGGTTGCACGACACCATGCGGCCCGGGGTCGAGCTGAATGCGTTCGGCCCGTCCGGCATCTTCACGCCGGCCAGTGCGCCGGCCATGAAGATGCTCTACCTGTCCGCCGGCTCGGGCGTGACGCCGCTGATGTCGATGACGCGCGCGGCGATCGATCTCGGCCTGAACCTCGATATCGTGTTCGTACACAGTGCGAGAACGCCCGAGGACATCATCTTTCGCGACGAGTTGACCCGGCTGCGGGAGGACGCGGACCATCTCCAGGTGATTCACGTGTGCGAAGCGCTTGGAGCCGAGGCTGGCTGGAGCGGTCCGATCGGCAGGCTGAGCGTGGAACTCCTGAGCCAGTATGTCCCGGACTATCGCGATCGCGAGGTGTTCACCTGCGGCCCTTCGGGCTATATGAACGCCGTCCGGGATCTTCTCGTCCAGGGCGGCCACGATCCGGCCCGCTACCATCAGGAAAGCTTCAACTTTGCCGAAACGGTGGCGCCGCTTGCGGACGTTGCCGACGCATCCGGCAACGCGGAGCAAGTGGCGGACGGCACCTATACGGTTCGGCTGTCCAAGTCGGGAAAGACGTTCGAGATGAATGCGTCGGAGACGGTGCTCACCGCCGCACGCAAGAACGGCGTCGCGTTGCCTTCCTCGTGCAGCCAGGGCATTTGCGGCACGTGCAAGACCGCGGTGCTCGAAGGGTCCGTCGACATGCAGCACAACGGCGGCATTCGCCAGCGGGAAATCGACAAGGGCCTGCGTCTGATGTGCTGCAGTCGGCCTACGTCGGATCTCGTGCTGGATCTGTAGTTCGCGCCGAACCTCCGGTTTCCCCGCCTTCAGTCGGACAGCGTCCCGGTCGGCTTTTCCACGAAGCCGTCTCGGGACGCTTTTATCCAGGTCCGTTCACTTTCCTTGCGTTGCAATCGTGCACGACGTCTCGCTTGTCCCGGATTCGAAACCGCGCCATTTCGGGTTTCTCATGCTTCCGTCGTATTCGATGATCGCGTTCACGCATGCGCTGGAAGCGCTGCGTATCGCCAATTACCTGGACCGCGTCGAGCACTATCGCTGGACGGTGTTCTCCGTCGATGGTGTCCCCGTCGAAGCCAGCAACGGCATCTCGATTCGGCCCGTGCAGGCGCTGGAGCCATCCGGCGATCTGCCGGACGTGATGATCGTATGCGGCGGCACGCACATCCGGGAGACCGTAGACGCGCGGCTGCGGCAGGCGCTCGTCGCGCTCGCGAGCCGCGGGATTGCGCTGGGCTCGCTGTGCAGCGGTGCATATGCGCTGATGTCGGCGGGCTTGCTCGACCACTACCGTTGCGCGGTGCACTGGGCGGATCTGTTCAGGCTGCGCACCGAGTTCCCGGACGTCCGGATTACGCGTGAACTGTTCGTCGTCGATCGCGACCGCATGACCTGTACCGGCGGCACCGCCCCGCTGGACATGATGCTCAATCTGATGTCGACGCATCTCGGCCCGCACCTGGTCGTACGCGTGTCGCAGCACCTGCTTCTGACGAGGCTTCGAAGTGCGAGCGAGCACCAGCCGATACCGATCGGCGCGCGTCTCGAGTCGGCGCGTGCGGAGCTCGTGGAGGCGGTGACCCTGATGGAAGCCAACGTCGAAGAGCCGCTTTCGTTCGACGATATCGCGCGGCTTGTCGGACTGTCGGAGCGCCAGATGCAGCGCATGTTCAAGCAGTATCTGAACGCGTCTCCGCGTGAGTACTACCTGAGCGTTCGCCTGAAGCACGCGCAAGGGCTATTGCGCACCGGCAACGATTTCATCGCGCACGTATCGAGCCGTTGCGGATTCCCGTCGGCGTGCAGTTTCAGCAAGGCGTATCGACGGGAATTCGGCCATGCGCCGATCGCCGAGCGTCGCATTCCGCGTCACGCATAGTCGGTCATCGGGACCGGCCGGAATGGTCGTCGGCAAGACAGGGTCGGGCCGTTCGCGATCCGGCGCACGGCCCAGCCCTGCCGTTGCGTCGCTGGCTTACTTCTGGCCGAGCCAGACCGCAAACTTCTGGTTCAGGTCGTCGGAATGATCGGCCCAGAATGCGACGTTGGTGTCGATCGCGTTCTTCTGGTTCTGCGGCGCGGTCGGCAGGTACGGCGCGACCTTCGGATCGACCAGCTTGACCGACGACTGGCGCAGCGGCCCAAGCGCCGTGGCCGTGGCCAGCTTCGCGAGCGCCTCGGTCGAGGTCGCATGGCGAATGAAGTCCTGGGCGGCCTTCTGGTTCTTCGACCCCTTCACGATCGCATAGCCTTCGATGTTCTTCACTTCGCCATCCCACAGGAATCCGAACAGTTTCTTGTCCTGCGTGGCGGCGACGTAGATCCGGTTGTTATAGGCGCTCGTCATCGTCACTTCGCCGTCGGCCAGCAGCTGCGGCGGTTGCGCGCCGGTTTCCCACCAGACGATCGACGACTTGATCGTATCCAGCTTCCTGAATGCCCGTTTCAGGCCATCGGGCGTCGCGAGCGTCTTGTAGACGTCCGCGGCGGAAACGCCGTCGGCGAGCAGTGCCCACTCGAGCGCGGCTTCCGGCGACTTGCGCAGCCCGCGCTTGCCTGGGAACCGCTTCAGATCGAAGAAGTCCGCAATTTTCGTCGGTTCTCCGCCCTTGAACGCATTCTTGTTGTACGTGACCACCGTGGACCATGCGACGTTGCCGACCAGGCAGTCCGACAGGCCGCCCGGCATGAAGTCGGACTTTGCCGCGGCGCCGGTCGAGGCCGCCGGCAGGGACGCGGGATTGATCTTCTCGAGCAGGCCTTCGTCGCATGCGCGCGTGGCGTCGGCGAGCTGCATGTCGACCACGTCCCACGTGACGTTCTTCGTCTCGACCTGGCTGCGGATCTGGGCAATCCCGCCGTTGTAGGTGTCCGTCTTGACGTTCGTTCCCGATTGCGACGCAAACGGACGCACAGCGGTCGCGTTTTGCGCGTCCTGATACGA
This sequence comes from Burkholderia sp. Ac-20345, assembly GCF_017104825.1. NCBI lineage: Bacteria > Pseudomonadati > Pseudomonadota > Betaproteobacteria > Burkholderiales > Burkholderiaceae > Burkholderia > Burkholderia sp. Ac-20345. Next base: position 149,621 of record NZ_JAAGPO010000004.1, read on the forward strand.
GCCGCCCCACGACGAGAAAACGAGTTCGGCGGCCGTGGCAGGCAGCGCCGCCATGCCGATAACGACGAGTGCCAGCGCCTTCATAGAGTGATTCATTCAAAGCCTCACCAAGAAATTTGCAGAAGTCTCCGCGATTGTTTTCGAGCGGCAGACGGCTTTCTACCGAAGCCGGAAATGGTGCGTCTGCCGCGGTCGGCACACCCATCTGAATCTCCGCTGCACGCCCTGTCACGTGATCCGGCTTGCGGCGGGTATTCATACGTCATGCTTGCGAGCTGCCTTCGATGATGCCGCGATCCGCAAGCCCGCATTCCGGTCGCGAAATCATCTTGGGGTGGACGAAATTGGCACCATTCTTTCCAACGGACGCTTATGCATAGATAAAGGCGCGCTTACGATACCGGGCCGATCGGTCGTGGCGCGTAGTGTTAGCCGACGCGCGAACACGAACGTGTGTCGCCGTCGCGCGCGGCGGGACATGCGTGCGGACACGATATCGAGGGCGACGTTATGTACGATGAGGCCGGCGGTCAGATCTATCGCGGCGACGGGCCGATCCTGGTTGCGGCGCCGCATGTCGGCACTGCGATTCCGGAGGAACTGCTGGCGCTGCGCGCGTGGCATGCCGTACGGCAGGTGCGGGTGGATCCGGGCGGCACACGGCTCCAGGAAGCCGCCGTGGCGCGCGGGATGTCGTGCATCACCGCGCGCATGCATCCGTGCGTGATCGACGTCAACATGGCCGCCGACCATCAGTCGCTTGCGTCCGAACTGGGCCGCAGCGCGCTGTGCCGGCCCCATTCTCCGGCGGGGGAGAGCCTCTACGGCGGCGTGGCGCAGCCGTCGGAAGTCGAGGTCGCGCGGCGCGTACGACGATACTGGACGCCTTATCACGAAACACTCGCGGGCGAGCTGAAGCGACTGCGCGACCTCCACGGCGACGTGCTGCTCGTCGTGCCGCACGCCAGCTCGCGGCTCTCGCCGTTTCAATACCTGTCGGGCGCATCCGATTGCAACGTGGGAACGAACCGCGGTGCGTCGTGCGACAAGCTGCTCGTCAACACACTGACGAAGGCGGTCCAGCGCGGCGGACGTTCGTGGGTCGTCAACGGAAAGCTGGCGGATTCGTTCGCGGCACAGCACTACGGAAGGCCCGCGGCCGGGATTCACGTTGTCGAGCTGGAAGTGGCCGGCAAGTGGCGCGACGCGTGCGAGACCGCGCCTGCCGTCTCGCCGATCGCGAGCGAATTCGACGCGCTGCTCGGTCGTCTGCTGGACGCACTGTCGACGCTGGCGCATGCCGATGGCACTTGACGAGCGAATCGCGAGACCGATTCGCGGCAAGGGCTTCAGGGCGACACCATCCCGTGCTACAGTCATCTGTCACCTTGATGCCCATCATGAAAGAAAGCGGACCTGAACGGTATCCCGACTGGGATCTCCTTGCCAGCTGGCTGGCGGTCGTGGAAGCGGGTTCCATCTCCGATGCCGCCGATCGGTTGAATATCTCGCAAGCGGGCGTGTCGCAGCGCATCAAGGCGCTGGAGACGCTGCTCGACACTACGCTGCTTGATCGTGCGACCCGGCCGGCGAGGCCGACCGCGGCCGGACAGCGCCTGTTCGAGCATGCCGCGTCGCTGCTGCAGAGCGCGGACCAGATGGTGGAGAGTGTGCGCAACGTGTCGCGGGCCAAGCGCGTCGTCGTGCGGCTCGGATGCGTGGATTCGTTTGCCGCGACGATCGGCCCGATCATCATCAAGGCGCTGTCGGGTGCATCGCACCAGATCCGGCTCTGGTCCGGCATCACGCCGGCGCTCGACGCGCAACTCGAAGCCCGTCAGCTGGACGTTGCGGTGACAACGAGCGGCACCACGCCGGCCATGGGCATTCGGAAGCAGAAGCTGTTTTCCGAACCGTACTTCGTGGTCCTGCCCAAGGGTTTCGAAATCGATCGCCTGACGACGCTGACCGAGTTGGGCAAGCATCTTCAGTTCATTCGCTACAGTGCGAGATCGGTCATCGGGCAGCATGTCGACGCGTACCTCGCCGCGCATGCCGAACACATCGAGCGATCGTGCGAATTCGATGCAACGGATCCGGCGCTGAGCCTCGTGGCAGCCGGGCTCGGCTTCGCGATCACCACGCCGCTTTGCGTGTGGCAATCGCGTCACTATGTTCCCGACATCACGGTCGTGCCGCTCACGGCGTTTTCGCGGCACGGGCGGCCGTATGCGGGCCTCAGCCGTTCGTTCTACCTGTCATACCGCGAGAACGAGCTTGGCCATCTGCCCGCCGACCTCTATGACCTGCTTCGTCGTGCTTACGAGCGCCAGGTGTCGCGCGATATCGCGCGGACGCTGTCGCTGAAGCCGGAAGACGTCTACCTGCCCGAAGTCGATTGATTCCCGCGCGCCCCGGAGCCGTCCGGCGTCTGGCGCCGCGGCCCGCCGCGCATGTTCATCCGCCACAGTTGCCCGGTCGCATCGTCGATCATGCCGTGGAATACCCCGATCACTTCATCGATCGTGATGGTGCTTGCCACGCGGTGCTCGATCCAGAGCCCGTGCACCAGCGCCATCGCCTGAATGGCCCAGATCGTGGCCATGGTCCGGTCGCACCCGGCGTTTCGCAGGTCGTGGATGAAGTTTGACCGCAGGCGCCGGGAGAAGGCGGTGCACAGCCGCCTCACGTCGGCGTCGTGTGCGGACGAACTCCACATGTGCGGCCAGACGTTGGCCGCGCCGGGGCTCAGGACTTCATCGCCGAAGCACATGTCCGCCGTGAATTTCATCCGTTCGACCGGGTCGGCGATGCCGCGCCGGCCGGCGGTGAGTTGTTCGCGCACGCGCCGGATGAGATACACGAACGTCTTGTAGACCAGGTTGTTCTTGTTCTCGAAGTGATGGTGCACCAGGCCGACCGAAACTCGCGCGTATTCGCTGACTTTCCGGATCGTCAGGTTCTCCAGCCCGACTTGACCGACGACTTCGAGTGTCGAATCGATCAGCTTGAGCCGCATGCCCTCGTATTGCGCGAATTCTTCCTTGCGGCCGTCAGAAGCGGTTCCGCGGCGGCTGCCATCTTCCATGATCGTGCTCCGTGCCGTCCAGATTGAATGCTGCCTGCCGTCATCCCGGGCGGAGCAGTGAAGGGTTCGCAGATGATAGCGCCGAATGCTGGTGACTGAACAAGTGTTCATGCCGATTCGGCTGCTGCCGGCGCTTGCATTGTACGGCGTGATTGAACAATTGTTCATGCGTGCGTGCGCTGAGGTGGCCGTCGCATGGCAGAAAATGGCGGATTGCTAGTGTTAACGCGCATGCGAGCCGCACATTTTTATTTTTGATATCGGATAGATGAGTTATATAGTTCTTTCAGCCATGCGTATGCTGAACAAATGTTCAGATTCTTTGGCCGGTATGTGGCGCCGTAAATAGGGGTCATATTTACGGGCAAGTCGTCATGGCGATCGATCTCCCTATCTCTATCTGCGGGACTGAACCCATGCTCAATTTTTCGCACAAGGCGCTCGCCACCGGCCTGAGCGCCGTCGCGTTGTCCGTCGCCTGCGGCGCGGCCTACGGGCAACAGGTCGTCAAGATCGGTGTATCGAGTCCGCTCACCGGGCAGAGCGCGGCAAGCGGCAAGGACATCGAGAACGGCGTTCGCCTCGCGCTCGAGGAGGCGAATGCGCAGCACATCAAGCTGGGCGGCCAGGAAGTCCGCTTCGAGCTCGATGCGGTCGACGACCAGGGCGACCCGCGCATCGGCGTGCAGGTCGCGCAAAAACTCGTCGACGATGGCGTGGCCGCGGTGGTCGGCTACTACAACTCCGGCGTGGCGCTGCCGTCCGCGCCGATATTCGCGAAGGCCGGCATTCCGCTGATCGATCCGGCGGCGACCAATCCGGCCATCACGCGCCAGGGATTGAAGACGGTCTTTCGCATCATTGCGACGGACGCGCAGAACTCCGGCAATGCCGGCAAGTACGCGGTGACCGTCACGAAGGCGCGGCGCATTGCGGTGATGGATGACCGGACCGCGTTCGGCCAGGGCGCGGTGGAGGAGTTCAAGAAGGCCGTTGCCGCGGCCGGCGGCAAGATCGAGCTCGCGGAATACACGAACGACAAGGCCGTCGAATTCAACGCGCAGCTCACGAACGTGAAGGCCGCGCAGGCCGATCTGCTGTACTTCGGCGGTCTCGACGTGCAGGGCGGCCTGATCACGAAGCGGATGCGGCAGCTCGGCATGCGCACCCAGTTCGTCGGCAGCGGCGGCATTGCCGATCGCATCTTCATCAACGACGCGGGGCCGGCCGCGGAGGGCGCGATGGCGTGGGAGTACGGGCGGCCGATCGACACGTTGCCGCAAGGCGTGGCGTTCATCCAGAAATACAAGAACCGGTTCGGCTCCGACATGCTGACCTATGCGCCGTTCGCGTATGACTGCGCATGGGTGGCGATCCACGCGATGAAGCAGGCCAATTCCGCGAAACCCGCCGACTTCCTGCCCGCGCTGCGCGACACGCACTACGACGGCATTACCGGAAAGATCGCATTCGACGCGAACGGCGACCTCAAGAACCCGACCTCGACGCTCTATCAGGTGAAGGGCGGCCGCTGGGTCCCGGTCACGACGATCGGCGCGGAGTAGGCCCCGGCGTTCCATAACGATGTCCGATCCTTTGCATAAGTCGACATGAAGAAGCGCGAGGCTTTTTTGGCAGCAACTACTCTCGAAACTGAAGTGGCCGATCCGGGAAAAGCTGCCAGGAAGCCGCGCCGAACACGGGGCAAACCCGATGACGGATACGGCATCCCCGATCGGTTTTATCGAAACGATTTGACAAGGAGTTAGCGTGAGTTCAGGTGCACAATTTCCGCTGCCGGCCAATGAACCGGAAGTGTCGTTCCGCCCGGGAACCGAAGCCGCTGACGCACTGAGCAAGGCCCTCGGGCAACGCGAAGTCGTCGACATCCCGACCGTCATCGGCGGGAAGAAATATTTCTCGAACGATACGGTCGAGGTACGCGCACCGCACGATCATCAACGCGTGCTGGCCCGTATCCACCGCCCGACCGAAGCGCAGGTTTCGGAGGCCATCGCCAGCGCGAAATCGGTGGCGCGCGACTGGGCGAGCCTGACGCACGCCAGCCGCGCGACGATCCTGCATCGGGCGGCCGACATCATCGCGACGCGCCTGCGCGTGAAGATCAACGCGGCGACGATGCTCGGCCAGAGCAAGACGATCGACCAGGCCGAGCCGGACAGCGCGTGCGAACTGATCGACTTCCTGCGCTTCAATGCGTTCAATGCGCAGCGCGTGTACGCCGAGCAGCCGCTGTCGGTGCCGACCGCGGTCAATCGCGCCGACTGGCGCCCGCTCGAAGGCTTCGTGTATGCGGTGTCGCCGTTCAACTTCACGGCCATCGGCGGCAACCTGACGACCGCGCCGGCGATCATGGGCAATACGGTGCTCTGGAAGCCGTCCGAAAAGTCGGCGCTCGCGAACTACATTTTCTACGAAGCGCTGGAGGAGGCGGGCCTGCCGCCGGGCGTCATCAACTTCGTACCCGGCGACGCCGAGATGACCACGCGCGTCGCGCTGTCTTCGCGCGAGCTGGCCGGTATCCATTTCACGGGCTCGTCGGCGGTGTTCCAGTCGCTGTGGAAGGGCGTCGCGTCGAAGGTCGACGCGTTCCGCACGATTCCGCGTCTCGTCGGCGAAACGGGCGGCAAGGATTTCGTGCTTGCGCATGCGTCGGCGAACCCGTCCGAAGTGGCGATCGCGCTCATTCGCGGCGCATTCGAGTACCAGGGGCAGAAGTGCAGCGCCGCATCGCGCGCCTATATCCCGAGCAGCCTGTGGCCGGCGGTGAGCGAGGAACTGCGCGAGCGCCTGGCGGAACTCAAGGTCGGCGACGTCGCCGACGCGAACACCTTCATGGGTGCGGTGATTTCGCAGGCGTCGTACCAGAAGCTCAGCCGCGTGATCGGTGCCGCGAAGGAGGACAGCGCGGTGACCGTCGTGTCGGGCGGCAAGACCTGGTCGGATCCCGGCTACTTCGTCGAGCCGACCGTGCTGCAGGTCTCGGATCCGAAGCACGCGCTGATGACGGAAGAGCTGTTCGGCCCGGTGCTGTCGGTGTTCGTCTACGACGACGCCGCGTGGGCGGACACGCTCGAGCTCATCGATGCGACGAGCCCCTACGCGCTGACCGGCTCGATCTTCAGCACCGACCGCTTCGCGCTGCACCAGGCCGAAGCCGCGCTGATCAACGCCGCGGGCAACCTGTACCTGAACGACAAGCCGACCGGCGCGATGATCGGCCAGCAACCGTTCGGCGGCGGTCGCGCGAGCGGCACGAACGACAAGGCAGGCTCGTATCTGAACCTGCTGCGCTGGGCGTCGCCGCGCGTGGTCAAGGAAACGTACCTGCCGCCGCGCGAGTGGCGGTTCGGCGAATAAGCCCGGGTAAGGTTTTCCGCGCAGCTTTGCATGAGGTCAGGGTGCGAAGCATGGGGCCGGGGGCAGTGCCGACGCACTGGCTCCGGCCGACGCAGGCGCGAAGGCGCCGACTCCGATCAATCGCGAAGCATGGGATCAGGGTAAGGCGCCGTAGCGCCAACGCTGATTCACTGGAGAATACGATGTCGACGATCGTCTCATTCAAGAACGTCCAGAAGACCTACGACGGCGAAACGCTGGTCGTGAAGAATCTCAACCTCGAGATCGAGCAGGGCGAATTTCTCACGATGCTGGGGCCGTCCGGGTCGGGCAAGACGACTTGCCTGATGATGCTCGCGGGCTTCGAAACCGCCACGCACGGCGAGATTCTCCTGCAGGGGAAACCGATCAACCGTATCCCGCCGGAGCGCCGCAACATCGGCATGGTGTTCCAGAGCTATGCACTGTTCCCGCACAAGTCGGTCGCGGAGAACCTCGCGTTTCCGCTGAAGGTCCGGAAGGTCTCCAAAAGCGATATCGACACGAAAGTGATGCGGGCGCTGCGGATGGTCAACATGGAGAAGTTCGCGAACCGCATGCCGGCGCAGTTGTCGGGCGGCCAGCAGCAGCGCATCGCCGTGGCACGCGCACTCGTGTTCGAGCCGGCGCTGGTGCTGATGGACGAACCGCTCGGCGCGCTCGACAAACAGCTGCGCGAGCAGATGCAGTATGAAATCAAGCAGATTCACGAGCAGAGCGGTCTGACCGTCGTCTACGTCACGCACGACCAGGGCGAAGCGATGACGATGTCGGACCGGATCGCCGTGTTCAACAACGGGATCATCCAGCAGCTCGCGTCGCCGTCGGAGCTCTACGAGAAGCCCGCGAACGCGTTCGTCGCGCGCTTCATCGGCGAGAGCAACGAGCTCAACGGGGTCGTGTCGTCGCTCGATCATCCGCGCTGTGTCGTGCGTCTCGACGGCGGCCACGCGATCCATGCGAGCGCGAACGGCGGGATCCAGCTGTCGGGCAATACCAGCGTGTCGTTGCGTCCCGAACGCATCGCCGTGGGCGAGCAGGCGCGTACGTGCGACAACGTATTCAGTGCCGGCGTGAAGGACCTGATCTATTACGGCGACCACCTGCGCATCGTCATGCAGGTGTGCGGCCGTGGCGACTTCATCGTGAAGCTGCCCAACGACGGCGCCGCGCGCAACCTGCGGATCGGCGACTCCGTCGATATCGGCTGGATGGCCGACGCGTGCCGGGCACTGTAACGTCGCTGTAGCAGGGCCGGCGTCTCGCCGGAACACCGGGGCAATTCAGCGTGGAGACCGCGAGGCGAACCGGGGTGAATTATATGGATTCCTTATCGTCATGCTCTGCACGGACAGAGCCGGCGAGCTGAACCAGAAGTTTGCGGTCCGGCCGGCCCGGAAGTCACCGGACCGACCACTGCCCATACCAGGAGGCGCGGTTGCAACCGCCGAACATGATGATTCTTCCCAGTGATATGACGGTCATGACACACGGGATCGAGAACGTTGCCGTTCCCGATTCGAAGGCGCTCAAGGCCAGATTGCGCAGGACCGAACGTGCGGGGCAGATCAAGGCGATGCTGCTGATGTTTCCGCTGCTCGCTTTCCTGCTGGTGACGTTCCTCGTTCCGATTGGCAGCCTGCTGCTGAAAAGCCTGCGCGACCCGACGGTGTCGCAGGAGCTGCCGCATGCCGCGGCCATGCTGCGTCAATGGGAACCGAAGGCCGGCAAGCTGCCGGACGAGCAGCTGTATGCGACGTTCGGGAAGGAACTGGTCGCGAGCCGGGCAGGCGAGGGGCTCAGCCGCATCGCGTCGCGTCTGAACTACGACGAGACCGGGATGCGCGGGCTGCTGATGAAGACCGCCCGGCACCTCGCGGACGATACGGCCGCGTCGGGCGGAACGTGGCGCGCGCGGATGGCGGAGATCGATCCGCGCTGGGACGAGCTGCGCACCTGGTCGACGATCAAGTACGCTGCGTCGCCCTGGACGTTCGGCTATTACCTGAAGGCCCTCGACTTCAAGCGCGACGAAACGGGCGAGATCGTCCGTCAGGCGCCTGGCGAGCGGCTCTATATCGACGTGTTTCTGCGTACGGCCTGGGTCAGTATCGCGGTGAGCCTGCTGTGTTTGCTGTTCGGCTATCCGGTGGCCTACTTCCTGGCCAACATTCCGGCGCGGTACAGCAACGTCCTCATGATCATGGTGCTGTTGCCGTTCTGGACGTCGATCCTCGTGCGCACGACCGCGTGGGTCGTCGTGCTGCAGACCAACGGCGTGCTCAACGACTGGCTGATCCGGCTCGGGCTCACCGATACGGCGCTGCCGCTGATCTACAACCGCTTCGGGGTGCTGGTCGCGATGACGCACATTCTGCTGCCGTACGCGATCCTGTCGCTCTACAGCGTGATGAAGGGCGTGCCGAACCTGTACATGAAGGCGGCGCGCTCGCTCGGGGCCGGCCCGATCCGGTCATTCTTCCAGGTGTATTTCCCGCAGACGCTGCCCGGCGTCGGCGCGGCCGGCATGCTGACCTTCATCCTCGCGGTCGGCTACTACATCACGCCCGCGATCGTCGGCGGTCCGGAAGATCAGCTCGCGAGCTACTACATCGCGAACCATGTGAATTCGACGTTGAACTGGGGACTCGCCAGTGCATTGGCCACGATCTTGCTGGCAGGCGTGCTGATCGTGTACGGGATGTTTGTTCGACTGACCGGCGGTGCCGGCGTGAAGCTGGGGTGAAACCATGTTCAATCTTCCTGCATACGTGACGATCTGGGGGCGTGCCGGGCGCTACGCGCATGTCGCGATCTCGCTGCTCGTGCTGCTGTTCCTGGTGCTCCCGGTGCTGGTCGTGATGCCGCTGTCGTTCAATTCGCAGCCGTACTTCACGTATCCGATGCCCGGCTTCAGCTTCCGCTGGTACGAAGAGTTCTTCGACAGCGCCGAATGGATGTTCGCGCTTCGCAACACGTTGATCGTCGGTGTCGGCTCGACGGTGCTCGCGAGCCTGCTGGGCGTACTGGCGTCGCTCGGCCTCATGCATCCGCGACTGAAGGGCAAGTCGTTCATCACCGGCGTGCTGGTCTCGCCGATGATCGTGCCGGTCATCATCACCGCGGTCGGCGTGTACTTCGCGTTCAGCCCGCTCGGGCTGACAAGCAGCCTGCTCGGCCTGACGTTCGCGCATGCGGCGCTCGGCGTGCCGTTCGTCGTCGTGACGGTGACCGCGACGCTGGCGGGTTTCAACGAGACCCTGACGCGCGCCGGACGCAGCATGGGCGCATCGCCGATGCGCGTGTTCTGGCAAGTCAAGCTGCCGATCATCGCGCCGGGCGTCGTGTCGGGCGCGCTGTTCGCGTTCGCGACGTCGTTCGACGAGATCGTCGTGGCGCTGTTCCTGACGGGCCCGGACCAGCGGACGATCCCGCGGCAGATGTGGGCCGGCATCCGCGAGCAACTGAGCCCGACCATCCTCGCCGTCGCAACGGTGCTCGTGGTCGTCTCGACATTGCTTCTCGTCACGCTCGAATGGCTGCGGCGCCGCACCGAACGGCTGCGCGGGCATGCCGGTTGAGGATCGCGTGGTTTCACGCAAGCGAAACACCTAAATTGTCGAAGCAATCAGTGGGTCTATCAAAATGCTGACGGAATTCAAACCAATGCAAACGGCGTCGACGGATTTGAGCGCGCTGCGCCGTAGAATCGTCGACGCTTCCTCGCTGGACGAGCAGGTCGTCGTGCTGGCGCTGATGCAGGAGGCCAGAATGGACGGTCCGACGCTCGCGAAGGCGCAGGCGCTTGCGGGCAAGCTCGCACAGGGGGTTCGCGATGCGCGGATCGACGCGGGCGGCGTCGATCTGCTCACGCAGGAATTCTCGCTGGACAGCCGCGAGGGGATCGCGCTGATGTGTCTCGCCGAAGCGATGTTGCGCATTCCGGATACGGAGACGCGCAACCAGCTGATCCGCGACAAGATCGTCGACGCGGACTGGCGCGCGCATCTCGGCAAATCGCCGTCGTTCTTCGTCAATGCGACCGCGTGGGGCCTGCTGATCACCGGCAAACTGTTGAAGAAACCGGACGATGCCGCGCTGACCGAGGCGCTGATGAGCGTGCTCAGGAAAGGCGGCGAGACCGTGGTGCGGGCCGGGGTGGCCTACGCGATGCGGATGCTCGGCAAGCAGTTCGTCACGGGGCAGACGATCGAGGAGGCCATCGGGGTCGCGAAAGGCCACGAAGCGAGCGGGTATCGCTATACGTACGACATGCTCGGCGAAGCCGCGCTGACCGACGAGGATGCGCTCGCGTATTTCAATTCGTACAAGCATGCGATCGAAGCGATCGGGAAGGACGCCGGCGGGCAAGGGCCGATCGAAGGTCCGGGCGTATCGGTGAAGATCTCGGGCCTGCACGCACGCTATGAATTGCCTCAGCGCGAGCGGGTCATCGCGGAACTGTATCCGCGGCTGCTGCAGCTTGCCGAACTCGCGAAGCGTTACCAGATCGGTTTCCACCTCGATCAGGAAGAGTCGGCGCGTTTCGACCTGACGCTCGAGATGCTCGAGCGGCTATGCCGCGAACCGAGCCTGCGCGGGTGGAACGGCATCGGCATTTCGCTCCAGGCGTACCAGAAGCGCGGGCGCGCGGTGGCCGACTGGATCGTCGCGCTGGCCCGCGCGACCGGCCGACGCATCAACATTCGCCTCGTGAAGGGGGCGTACTGGGATACCGAGATCAAGCTCGCGCAGGATGCAGGCGCGACCGGGTACCCGGTTTTCACGCGCAAGGTGCATTCCGACGTCAGCTATATCGCCTGCGCGAAGGCGCTGCTGGCTGCGCCGGACGCGATCTTCCCGCAGTTCGCGACGCACAACGCGTTCTCGCTCGCCGCGGCGTTCACGCTGGGCGGGGACCAGGAATTCGAGTTCCAATGCCTGCACGGGATGGGCGAAACCGTCTACGACCAGGTCGTCGGCAAATCGAAGCTCGGGCGTGCGTGTCGCATCTACGCGCCGGTCGGGCCGCATGCGACGTTGCTGGCCTATCTGGTCCGGCGCCTGCTCGAGAACGGTGCGAACTCGTCGTTCGTGAACCAGATCGTCGACGAGGCGGTCAGCATTGACGACATCGTCGAGGATCCGGTCGCGCGTGCGGCGCGCACCGGCGGCCGGCCGCATGCGGGCATCGTCGCGCCGACGGGCGTGTTGCCGGGGCGCGTCAACGCCGCTGCGCTGAGTTTCGGCGAGTCGGCGGAGTTCGATGCGGCCATCGCGGAACTGCGTGCGAATCGGCTGAGCGCACAGTCCATCGTCGCCGGCGTGGTGGATGTCCATTCGGATGCGACCGCGCTGGTGTTCAGTGCAAGCGATTCGTCCGAGGTCATCGGCAGCGTGACCGCATGCCGACCGGACGCAGTTGCATCGGCACTCGCCGCGGGCGCGCTTGCGGCCGTCGCGTGGGGCCGGCGATCCGCGGACGATCGCGCCGCGTGCCTCGATTCGGTCGCCGGTCGAATGGAGCGGAGCGCGTCCCGGCTGGGTGCGCTGCTGGTGCTCGAAAGCGGCGCGACCATGGCGGAAGCGGCCGACGAGATCCGCAAGTCCGTCAACCTCTGTCGCCTGTATGCGTACCAGCTGAGAACGGACAGCCGCGTCGAGGCGGCGGAGCCGCTCGGTATGGTCGTGAGCATCACGCCGTCGGCTTCGCCGCTGGCAACCGCGGTCGGTCAGATCGCAGCCGCGGTCGCCGCCGGCAATGCCGTGATCGCCAAACCGTCGTCGTCGGCCGGTTCGCTGGTCGCGCATGCGGGAGTCCGCCTGTTCCTGGAGGCCGGCATTCCCGACGGCGTCGTCCAGCTTCTGCTGGGGTCGGGACAGGAAGTCGGGCGTGCGCTCGTCGCCGACCGCCGCGTGGCGGCCGTTCTTTTCACGGGTACGTCGCGTGTGGAGAAGGCGATCGCGTTGCAGCTCGCACAGGCGTCGCATGCCGCGAAGCTGATCGCAACCGTCGGCAGCGTGAACGCGCTGGTCGTGGACAGCTCGGCGTTGCCGGAACAAGTCATTTCCGACGCGATGGTGTCGGCGTTCAAGCATGCCGGACAACTCGCGTCGTCGCTGCGCATCCTGTGCCTGCAGGATTCCACGGCCGAGATCGTGCGGCGGATGCTCACGGGGATGCTGAGCGAGCGGCGCATCGGCGATCCGCTGGATGCGGCGACGGACATCGGACCGGTTGCGACACGCAAGCTGCGCGACCAGCTGGACGGCTACCTCGCGGACATGGCGCGTCGCGGCTTCAAGGTCATCCGCGCCCGCGTATCGGGCGATTGTGCGAAAGGGCAGTTCGTCGCGCCGGCCATCGTCGACCTCGGCACACTCGATGCGTTGTCGGGTGTTGATCTCGCGATCGCCGGTCCCGTGCTGCACGTCGTCCGGTGGAAGACTGGCGAAATGGACAGGCTGATGGACCGCCTCAACGCAATCGGGTGCGGCGTAGTCGGACTGCATACGCGCATCAACGAGGCCGCCGGCACGCTGCTGTCGCGTTCGACCGCCAACAGCGTTTGCGTCAATCGCGCGATGCACAGTGCGTTCGTCGGCATGCAGCCTTTCGGCGGCGTGAATGCATCGGGAACGGGGCCGATGATGGGCGGCCCGCTGACGCTGCTGGCGCTCACCCGGCAGATTCCGAATGCCTATGCGGGCGCGAACGGCCCGTTCGCGCCGTCGTCCAGGCTGAACAGCGAAAAGTTCTACGAGTTTCCGGCGCAGACCGGCGAAGGCCGCTTCGTGGCGCGGCAGGCCGCGCTTCAGCAGGCGAAGCAGGCGAGCCGGGCTCGCGTCGATGCGCTGTTCTCGCTGGCATCGGAGCGGCGCTTGGCGGCGGCCAACGTCATCGCGAATGCGGGCATGAAGCTGTGCGGCCTGATTGCCGACACGCTGCCGATCGGCTTGCCGGCCCTGACGGGCGAAGAGAACACGACGGAGGTACTCCCCCGCGGCCAGGTGCTCTGCGCGGGTGCGTCGATGAGCAGCGTGATCGTGCAGGCCGTTGCGGCGACAGCGTTCGGCAACGAGGTGATCTTGCTGAAGTCGCCGATGGCCGACGACGTGGCTGCGCGTCTCGCCGGACATTGCCGGATCGTCGACTCGGACGACGTGCGGCGTGTCGTTCGCGGCGAGATCGCCGGTGTTCGCCCGGTGGTCGTGCTGGTCGACGACGAAGCGCGGGCAGCATCGATGCGTGCCGCCGCCGCGGATGCCGCCGCCATCGTGCTCGCGCCGGACGTTCACGGCATGTACGACTGGACCCGCCTCGTTCGCGAACGCGTGACGACGGTCAACGCGAGCGCTGCCGGCGGAAATACGCAGCTCATGGTGTTGAGCGAGGATTTCGCGTAGCCGATCGCTTCTCACCTCCATTCGGCGTTCGGGTAACGCCGATTTCCCGCCAGCCGATCGACGTGTCCAGCCGGAACGCGATCGCGCGTGGGCGGGGCGGCGCGACGGGATTCGAACGGATCCCGTCGCGTCGTTGCCTGGCCGCGTACCGGAGCGGCGCCGGCCGTCGCATTGCCGCGACGCACGCGGAACCGCACCGGCAGCCGGGCCTTGCGTCCGAGGCGTTCGTCCGGCCGCGCGCGACCGGGCGCCTGGACGCAACCCATCCATCCCGGCCCCATTCCTCCATGGAGATTCCATCTTGACCGACGCCGTATTCGACTTTCATCAGGGGGAACTGCCGCTCCTGATCTCGATCCCGCATCTCGGTACCGACATCCCGCCGCAGGTCCGAAATCAACTGACCGGCGTCGCGGAACACGTCGCCGACACCGACTGGCATCTGGACCGGCTCTACGCGTTTGCGAAGCACGCGGGGGCGTCGATGCTGGGGGCGCGTGTGTCGCGCTACGTGATCGACCTGAACCGGCCGGCCAGCGGCGAAAGCCTGTATCCGGGACAGACGACGACCGGGCTGTGCCCGACCGAGACGTTTCGCGGCGAGCCGCTCTATGCGAGCGGCGCCGCGCCCGACGCGGCCGAAATCGCGCGGCGCCTGGATGCGTACTGGCAGCCGTATCACGCGCGGCTGCGCGCCGAACTCGACCGCCTGAAGGCGGCGCACGGCGCGGTGCTGCTATGGGAGGCGCACTCGATCGCGAGCGTGCTGCCGCGGCTGTTCGACGGCAAGCTGCCGGACCTCAACCTCGGGACGAACTCGGGCGCAAGTTGCGATGCGCGCATTCTCGACGCGGTGACCGGCACGCTCGATCGCCAGCCGTTCACGTGGGTCGCGAACGGGCGTTTCAAGGGCGGATACATCACGCGCGAATATGGCCGGCCGGCTGAAGGCGTCCATGCGATCCAGCTCGAGATGTGCCAGTCGACCTACATGGACGAGACGCCGCCGTTCGATTATCGGGCGGATCGTGCCGAACAGGTCGGGCCGGTCGTGGCGCGCATGGTGCGGGCGGCAGTCGACGCGCTGCGTACCGTCGATCGTTGAGTGACGCGACACGCGCGGCACTTGCCGCCGCTTGCGTGCCAGCCCAAAAAAAGACCGCCATCACGGAGATCCGTTGATGGCGGCAAACGCGGGAGCCGGCCCGGCTACCCGCGTATCGAAGCCGTGCTCAGAGCCCGTTGGTCAGTTGCGGGACCACGTCGAACAGGTCGCCGACGAGACCGTAGTCGGCCACGCCGAAGATCGGTGCGTCCGCGTCCTTGTTGACGGCCACGATGATCTTCGAATCCTTCATGCCGGCCAGATGCTGGATCGCACCCGAAATCCCGACCGCGACATACAGCTCCGGCGCGACGATCTTGCCGGTCTGGCCGACCTGCCAGTCGTTCGGCGCGTAGCCGGAATCGACTGCCGCGCGCGATGCGCCGACCGCCGCACCGAGCTTTTCCGCCAGTGGGTCGAGCAGCGCGAAGTTCTCCGCACTGCCGAGGCCGCGGCCGCCGGCCACGACGACGCGCGCGGCGGTCAGTTCAGGCCGGTCGCTGCTCGCCACTTCGCGGCGCACGAACGTCGACAACCCGGTATCCGCGACCGCGGGCGCCGTCTCGATCGTTCCGCTGCCGCCGTGCGACGGCGCCGCATCGAACGCCGTGGTACGAATGGTGGCGACCTTCACGGGGTCCGGCGACTGCACCGTGGCGATCGCGTTGCCCGCATAGATCGGGCGCTGGAACGTATCCGCGGAATCGATCGCGATCACGTCGGAAATCTGTGCGGCATCGAGCCTGGCCGCGACGCGCGGCGCGACGTTCTTGCCCGCGGCCGTGGCGGGGAACAGGATGTGCGTATAGTCGCCCGCGAGCGCCAGCACCTGCGCGGCCACGTTTTCGGCGAGCGCGTCGGCGAAATGCGGCGCGTCGACGTGGATGACCTTGTCGACGCCCGCGACCTGGCTTGCCGCCTGCGCGACCGGCTGCGCGGCATGGCCGGCGACGAGCACGTGAACGCCGTTCGACAGCGTGCGGGCCGCGGCAATGGTGTGGAGTGTCGCGCTCTTCAGTTGAGCATTGTCGTGTTCGGCAATAACAAGCGTCGTCATTCAAATCACCTTGGCTTCGGATTTCAGTTTCTCGATCAGCGTCGCGACGTCGGGGACCCGCACGCCGGCCTTGCGAACGGGCGGTTCGACGACCTTCAGCGTCTTCAGCCGCGGCGACGGGTCCACGCCGAGTGCAGCCGGCGTGACGGTATCGAGCGGCTTCTTCTTCGCTTTCATGATGCTGGGGAGCGTGACGTAACGCGGCTCGTTCAGCCGCAGGTCGGTCGTGACGATGGCCGGGAGTGTCAGCGAGATCACTTCGAGGCCGCCGTCGACCTCGCGCGTCACCGTCGCGACGCCGTCGCCGATCTCGATGTGGCTGGCGAACGTCGCCTGCGGCCAGTCGAGCAGCGCGGCCAGCAATTGGCCGGTCTGCCCGGCGTCGTCGTCGATCGCCTGCTTGCCGAGGATGACGAGTTGCGGCTGCTCGTTGTCGATGACGGCCTTCAGCAGTTTCGCGACGGCCAGCGGCTGGAGTTCCGCGTCGGTCTCGATGAGCACGCCGCGATCGGCGCCGATCGCGAGCGCCGTGCGCAGCGTTTCCTGCGATTGCGCGACGCCGCACGACACGGCGACGACCTCGGTCGCGTGGCCGGCCTCCTTCAGCCGCGTGGCGGCCTCCACGGCGATTTCGTCGAACGGATTCATCGACATCTTGACGTTGCCGATCTCCACGCCCGTGTGGTCTGACTTCACGCGCACCTTGACGTTGTAGTCCACCACGCGTTTCACGGCTGCAATAACTTTCATGTCATATTCCTCTGAATATCAAATGTGCGTCTCCGACGGCAACGGGCTCGATGGTCACGAGCACGGCGTACGGCTCGTGCGCGGCTGCGTCGGCGCTTGCGGCATGCGGGGCGAGCCGTAGAGCATGGGCATGGTGTTCCGACACGAGAACGTGCCCGGGCATCACGTCGCCGGTCCGAGTGTCGGGGCCTTCGGCGAACGAGCACCCGCAGTCCATCGCGACGACGATTGCCGAACATCCCGGGCGCACGACGCGCGGCGCGTCGACGAGCCGGACGCTTGCGCGGTACCGGTTCTTCCTGGTCATCACGTTGAGCGCCAGCGACGGGCCATCGATCAGCGTGGCTTGCCAGTCCGCGTCTCCGTCGTATTCCGCGGCGATCCATGGCCCTAGCCGCACGACCACGTCGGTGTCGGTCAATGAAACGCCGTTACCGCTCAGGACCAGCGACACGCGGTCGATGCCGGGGAACCGCGAGTAAGGCCCGCTGCGCTCGATGGATGCCAGGCTGACACGCCAATCGGCACCGCCGGTCGCGAGGGTCCGCGTGACGCCGCCGCCATTGCGCCAGGGCTCGGGCGCAACGGACTCGATCGGATACACGTCGATCAGCGACCCCATGGCGTTCTCACGACACCGCGCCGAGGCCGTACTTGCCGCTGAGCAATTCGCCGGTGGCAAAGCGCTCGATCGAATACGGCTTCAGCGACACTTCGGTCGGCAGCCCGAGCGCTTCCTGCGCGAGCACGAGGCCGACCGTCGGCGACAGCTTGAAGCCGTGCCCGGAGAATCCGTAGCCGACCACCAGGCCTTCGATGCCCGGCAGCTTGCCGAGCACGGGGTTCCAGTCCGGCGTGACGTCGTAGACGCCGGTCCACGACGACGCGATGCCGGCGGTTTCGTAGTTCGGGAAACGCTCGGCGACCTGCGCGCCGACATCGACGATGTAGTCCATCGGGATGTCGCCCTGCTCGACGTCGGCCGCATTGAGTTTTTCGCCGACGACGCCTTCGCTGACGAGCATCTGGTTGCCGCCGTAGCTGCGGCAGTAAAGCATGCCGGGCGATGCGAGATCCTTGAAGACGGGCATCGAGAACGTGTACCTGGCCGCATCGCACTCGAGCGCGAGCACGGCGTGCCGCTCGGGCATGATCGGCAGCGTCTTGCCGGTCCAGCCGGCGAGTTCCGGCGTCCAGATGTTCTGCGTGCTGATGACCATCGACGTCTTGAATTCGCCGATATCGGTCGACACGCCGACGACCTTGCCGTTCTCGATCAGCACCTTGTCGACGTTGACGTTTTCCTTCACGGTGACGCCGCCGCGCCGCGCGGCACGCGCGAAGCTCGTCGCCACGAGATAGGCGTCGGCGAAGCCGGCTTCCGGCTCATAGCCGATCAGCGCGCAGTCGTCGAAGCGGGCGATCGGGAGCAGTTCGGCCGCCTGTTGCCGATTGAGGAATTCGAGCGGAATGCCTTGTTCCTTTTGCTGGTTGAGCGACGCACGCAGCGGTTCGAGCTTGTCGCCTTCCGACGCGACGATCATGTAGCCGCACTTGACGAGGCCGCACGATGCTTCGTCGTCGCCGAGATACTCGGGGAACGTATTGAAGACGTGCCACGACTTGCGGGCCAGCTCGACGTTCTCCTTGACGGAGTAGTGCGTGCGCAGGATGCCCGAGGACTGCGAGGTCGTGCCCGCGCCGATCGTGCCCCGGTCCAGGACGAGCACGTTCCTGGCGCCGAGCTTCGACAGGTGGAACGCCACGGAGCTGCCGATCACGCCAGCACCGATTACGACGACGTCATACGAGTTCATGATTCCGTTTCCTTCTGGTCAGGGTGAGAACGAGTCTGACGCGGAAAAAAACGGAGCCCGCGAATATAAGCGGGGGCAATCTTTAGCAAAAGGCGCAGCGTGGCGGGCGCTGCCGGCGTCGAGCGGATACCCCGGCGGCGTGCAAGACAGGGAAGATCAACGCGCGATTGTGTCGAGCATCAGGGGATCTTATGTCGAGCGATATGTCGGATATCGAACAATAAGATCGCTTCGACGCCGAACCGGGCGCGTTGCGGGAGGCGGTCGACATGCTGTCGATTTTCCGCCGAAGGACTGTTCGATCGTGCCGATTCACGGCGCACGCGATGGATCTGGCGGCGGCGTCTTCGTGCAGGTATCGCAATGTCCCGGGAGGTGGCGACTGCGCGACGCGGTGGTCGACGCGTCGGCCCGGCTGTGCGGTGCATCCCGCGCAAAACATCAACTTACCAGGAGACTGGCCGCCGATGGCGCTTGCGGGTTGATCGTCCAGTGCGGCAGTTCGGGCCGGAATATGCACTGACGTTTCCCGTAGAGCCTGAAGGTGTCCACGTGAGACATCATCGTGTCAAAGGTATTTTCTCGTGCAGTTCCCGCTCATTCCCTGCCCGCGGCAGCACTATCCGGCAAACACCGAAAGTTCCTCACGAAACTGACCGCCGTGATTTCCGGCGGCATGTTCATCGATGGATTCATCCTCGGCTGCATCGGCATCGTGATGCCTGCGATTACCCGCGACCTGCACCTGTCGCCGATCTGGCAGGGGTTGATCGGCGCATCGGCGCTGATCGGCATCTTCATCGGCGGCCCGCTCGGCGGATGGCTGGCGGACCGGGTGGGGCGCCGGCCGATGTTTACGGTCGACCTCGCCATCTTCCTGGTCGGTTCCGCTGCCCAGTTCTTCGTTGCCGAAGCGTGGCAGCTCTTCGTCGTGCGTCTGGTGATGGGGATTGCGATCGGCGCCGACTATTCGATCGGATGGCCGCTGCTCGCCGAATTTGCGCCTGCGCGCCTGCGCGGAAAATTGCTCGCGATACTCGAGCTGGTCTGGTACGTCGGCTATCTCGTGTCGTATGCGATCGGCTGGGGGCTGACCGAATCCTCGATGGCAAGCTGGCAGGTCATTCTCGGCCTGAGTACGGTGCCGACGGTCATTGTCTTTCTGATGCGCCTCGGCACGCCCGAGTCGCCGCGTTGGTTGATGAGCCGCGGCAAAGTCGCCGAAGCGAAGGCGCTTGCGAAGGAATACCTGGAACCGGACGAACTCGGGGAACTGCAACCGAGCGGCGCGTCAGAAAAGTACGGATTCCGATCGTTGTTCTCGCCCGGATACTTCAAGACGACCTTCTTCGTGTCGATGTTCTGGGTGTGCAACGTCACGCCTTACTTCGCCATCGGCGCGTTCGCACCAATCGTTCTCGAGCGGCTGGGGCTGAAGGAAGGGTTGACAGGCGGCCTGGTACTCAATGGCGTTGCCGTGCTGGGGACGATCATCGCCGTGATGCTGATCGAAAAAGTCGGTCGACGCGTGCTGGCCATTCCGCCGTTCTTCGTCTCCGCCGTCGCGCTGATGAGCGTCGCGCTGTTCTCCGACGTCTCGTCGGAGCTGATCCTCGTCTGCTTCTTCACCTTCTCGTTGGTCAACGCCATTTCGACGGTGCTGACCGGCGTGTATCCGGGGGAAGTGTTTCCGACGGAAATCCGCGGAATCGGCGTCGGCGTCGCCACGGCCGTTTCGCGCGTCGGTGCGGCAATGGGCACATTCCTCCTGCCGGTGATCATCGAAACGTATGGTGTGGGCGCGGCGATGATGATCGCCGCTGGCATCAGTCTCGTCGGCGGCGTGATTTCCTATGCGCTGGCACCGGAAACGAAAGGCAAGTTGTTGAGCGAGGCATCGGCTGCCCGCAAGTGAATCGGATCGACTCGGGGCGGCGCGCCCGACAGCTGCATCCGCTCGCCAATCCAAGCGGCGGTTGTTTGCAGCATAACGACCATTTATATCGCGCGACGTCGCTTTGTCGATGGGTAGGATTGGTTCGACGCGTCGTGCGAATCACGGCGGGGACGCCACGCACGAGCGGGCCGCGGCCAGGGTCGCAGTTGGCCGATGACCCCCCATTTGAAAATTTGCGATCTACAGACATGAACACACAGAATCTCGTCGAGCAATTCGGCCCGCGCGAATCCATGGAGTACGACGTGGTAATCGTCGGCGGCGGGCCGGCAGGACTGTCCGCCGCGATACGGATCAAGCAGCTGGCGCTCGAGAGCGGCGTGGATGTCAGTGTTTGCGTGCTCGAAAAGGGCTCCGAAATCGGCGCGCATACGCTGTCCGGCGCGGTCATGGATCCACGTGCGCTGCAGGAGTTGATGCCGGATTGGCGCGAGAGGGGCGCACCGCTCGACGTCGAGGTGACCGAGGACCGATTCCTGTTTCTGTCGCAACGCGGTGCGAAGCAGGTTCCGAACTGGCTGCTGCCCGATAATTTCAAGAATCACGGCAACTACGTCGTCAGCCTGGGCAACGTGACGCGCTGGCTCGGTCAGCAGGCCGAGGCACTGGGTGTCGAGATTTTCGCCGGATTCCCGGCTGCCGAGATCCTGTATGGCGAGCGCGGCGAAGTGAAGGGCGTGGCGACCGGCAACATGGGCGTCGGCAAGAACGGCGAGCCGACCGGGAACTTCCAGCTCGGGATGGAACTGCACGCGAAATACACACTGTTTGCAGAAGGCGCGCGGGGTCACCTCGGCCGCCAGTTGATGGATCGCTTCAAGCTTCGCGACGGCGCCGATCCGCAGGTGCATGGTCTCGGCATCAAGGAGCTGTGGGAAATCGACCCGGCCATGCACAAGCCGGGGCTCGTCGTGCATACGGCTGGCTGGCCGCTTGACCGCGACACGTACGGCGGCTCCTTTCTCTATCACCTGGACAACCATCAGGTGGTCGTCGGTTTCGTGGTCGGTCTCGGCTATTCGAACCCGTACTTGTCGCCGTTCGAAGAGTTTCAGCGATACAAGACGCATCCGGAGATTCGCAAGTTCCTCGAAGGCGGAAAGCGCGTGTCGTACGGTGCCCGTGCGATTACCGCAGGCGGGCTGACGTCGTTGCCGAAGCTCACGTTCGCGGGCGGCGCACTGATCGGCTGCGACGCGGGCTTTCTCAACGCGTCGCGAATCAAGGGCAGCCACGCAGCCATTGCGAGCGGAAAGATGGCCGCGGAGGCTGCCCATGCAGCGCTGCGCGCGGGACGTCAGCGCGACGAGCTGGTCGAGTATCCGCAGGCGTTCGAGCGTTCATGGCTGAGGGATGAGCTTCATCGCGCACGCAATTTCAAGCAATGGATGAGCAAGGGACTCTACGTCGGAACATTCATGGTCGGCCTCGAACAGAAGGTGCTCGGTGGTCGCGTTCCGTGGACGCTCCATCACCGGCACGCCGACCACGAGACGCTCCGGCCCGCCTCGGCCTGCAGGGAAATCGTCTATCCGAAGCCGGACGGGAAGCTGACGTTCGATCGGCTGTCGTCCGTGTACTTGTCGAATACGAACCACGAGGAAAACCAGCCCGCGCACCTGACGCTGAAGGATACGAGCGTTCCGGTGCAGGTGAACCTTGCGAAGTATGCCGGCCCGGAAGCACGGTTCTGCCCGGCCGGCGTCTACGAGTTCGGGACCCAAGCCGATGGTACTGACGGGCTGACCATCAATGCGCAGAACTGCGTCCACTGCAAGACCTGCGATATCAAGGATCCGACGCAAAACATCGTATGGGTTACGCCGGAAGGCGGTGGCGGCCCCAATTATCCGAACATGTAAGCGCGTCGATTCAAGTCGACCCTCCAACCACGAGCAAAAAAATGAATCTCGGATTTGTCGGAACCGGCGTCATCACGAAAGCAATCGTTACCGGCCTGATTCGGTCGGGCTTCCCGTTCGACCGGATCGCGCTGTCGCCGCGAAACGCTGAAACGGCCGCGGAACTCGCCGCGCTGGATGCTCGCATTCAGGTAAGTGAGTCCAATCAGGCGGTGCTCGATGCGTCGGATGTCGTCTGTATCGCAGTCGTCCCGCAAATTGTCGACGACGTGCTGCGAGCGCTCCGGTTCGAAGCGAGACACCACGTCGTCACGTTCGTCCCGGGAACGTCGATCGAAACGCTGAGTCGACTCGTTCATCCTGCCAGCCGGCTTGCTCGCGCGATACCGTTGCCGGCGGTCGCGGATCTCAAAGGCAGTACGGCGATCTATCCGCCGGATGCAATTGCCGGAGCGCTGTTTTCCGGGCTCGGCGAAGCCGTCGAGGTGGAAAGCGAGGAACAGTTCGATGCGGTGCACGCCGTAACGGCGACGATGGCGAGCTTCTATGCGGTGCTCGAACATCAGGCGAAGTGGCTGACGCAGCAAGGGCTTCGATACGACGCCGCGCGTGCATTCCTGTCCGGTTACTGCGTGGGCCTGGCTCACGACACCACCCGCACCGGCCGGTCGTTTGCCGAGATGATCGACCACTGCATGACGCCCGGCGGCCTGAACGAGCAGCTGCATGCCGAACTCACGGAGCGTGGCGCCTATCGGTACTACGGTGAAGCGCTCGATCGGATTCTGGCGCGCGTCGAAGGCCGCGCCTGAACGTCGAGTCCGATCGGGACAAGTTCCGCTGAGTTTCGGCATCAGCGATGTTGATGCAAGCACCATGACGGTGCTGGCGGCTCAAGATAAGAACACGCTGGTCTGTCGGGACACGCCCGATGGTCCGGCAACATCTTCGATCGTAGCCCGACACTCAAGAATATCGACACTCATCATTCGACGCCGGATATCCGAGGTGCGACGTATCCGGTTTACCGGCAAGGCTCGGGCTGGTACGCGATGTTGCCGGAGCGACTCACGCGCGGCCCGAGAAATATCGCGACTTCGGATCGATCGTCATCGGTGGAGGATATACAGGCCTCGCGGTGACGCGACATCTTTACTTCGCAAGCGGTGACAACTTCATTTGCGTCGACCGGGTTGGCTTGTTTTCATGCCGCAACGGGATATCGCGCCGTGGTGATCACCGGGCAATCGGCTCGTGTACGACTCGGCCCCGGTTCGTGTACAGGTACGCCTCGAATGGCAACCGAGCGTTGACCCTGAACCGGAATTGGTCCCGGATTCATCAGGCCACTGCACACATGACGCGCTGGCTCGAAGCAACGCTCGCCACGCTCTCTTGCTCATCTTGCTCGGCAAGCGGCCTCCCGGAAGTAGTCGCTGTATCGTCGACCACGTCGAGCCGATAGCCGTGCATATAGGCGGCGCTAAGACGAAGACCGTTCTCCGGTCGCAACGCCAGCTTTTGGCGAATCCGGTAGATATGTGTATCGAGGCTTCTCGACGACCCGTCGAGTGCTCTGCCCCACACAAGCGCCCCAAGCAAATCACGCGATACGATCCGGCCAAGGTTGTCGAACAGGCAGGCTGTCAACGCAAATTCCTTCGGCGTCAGGTCGATTGGGACGCCGCGAAGCGTCACGGTGCGTGTCTCGGCATTCAGCGCATAGGCGCCCACCTGTTTCGAGTCTGCTCGCTTCCTGGCACTGTCATGCCGGCGCAGCAACGCCTTGACTCGAGCGACCAGTTCGCTTTCGCGACACGGCTTGGCGATGTAATCATCGGCGCCGGCTTCAAATGCGGTGACGACATCCGGCTCAAGTGTCCTTGCGGTCAGAAACAAGACGGTTGGTTCATCACCGAGGTTTGCGCGTATCCAGCGCAGTACGTCCAGGCCGCTCATGCCCGGCAATTGCCAGTCGAGTATGACGAGATCCATCCATTTCGCCTTGAGAAACTGCACGGCACGCTCACCGTTATGCACGCAGCAGATTTCCTGGCCGTGCAACTGCAAGGCTTTTCCGATGATCGCCGCCTGAACGGGATCATTCTCTACCATCAGAATATTCATTACATCACCACACGATCCGGCACCGGCAGCTCGCTATTGTGGATACCGGGGTGCCCCGCGGGAGCGGATCACACACCGACATATCCTGCATCGAGTCACACAGCACACTTGCGCAATTTATAAGTTGCGCGCCTGATACACCTGGCGTCCCGCCAGGGGCTCTTCGAACGCACGCATGCCGTGATCACGATCATCCAGCGTTCCCTCGCGGGGAACGCAATGGCTTCCAAATCGAGTTTCTTGACGGCTCCCGGTCGTTTTTTTGTGTTGTACACCGATGTGTGTCATGGCACTGGCAGTTTTGAAAAACAGCGTTTCCTTTTCCCCGCTCATCCTCCTTTCATCGACGAAGTCGCAGCAAGCGTGATCAAGTTGAAGCAGGCGCAGGCATGCATCCCATTGGTCACTCGCGTTTCATTTGCGCCCTGGTTGATGAATCCAGGGCAATGCAAATTCGGTCATCCTTTTTGATGCCGCGTCGGATTTGGGAACGCGGCTGGCCACGGCATCGCAAAGTGCCTCGATGCATGCCAGGATCGTCGCGTTCGAACACGCGGTAAGCTGACGCTTCGCACGGATGAACAGCAGGATGTCGGAAAATCCCGCCAACGGCGACGCGGGGCCGTCAGTCAGCGCAACCAGCCGAGCGCCGTGCTCTTGCGCACGCCGGGCTATCGTAATCGTGTCCCTGACATAGCGCGGAAACGAGAGCGCAACGACCAGGTCATTCGCCGTTACGCCGAACAGGCGCCGCGCCGCGTGTTCCGGCCCGCCTCCCAGCGACAGCGCCTGAACATTCTTCAAGTAGGGGTTCAGGCCATGCTCCATCAAGCTCGCGAGATAGCCGCTGGAACCGTATCCGAGAATGAACACGCGCTCTGCGCCGACAAGCGCCGAGACCACCTGCTCGGCCGCATGCTGATCGAGCGCGTGAATGCATGCCTCGAGGTTCTCGGCCTCGCGCGTCAGGGACAAACCGAGCACCTTCGTCTTCGGCAACGGTGACTTGAGCGCGCTCCGCAATCGTTCGACGGGCGCGAAAACCGCTTCGAGATCCGGTACGAGGCTCGCCCGGAACTGCGGATACCCGTCAAAACCAAGCGCGCGGGCGAAGCGGTTGGCCGTGGCCACCGACACATCAACCGCGGCGGCGAACTCGTCGATGCGCATGGTGGCCGCATGAACGAGATTCGCTCGCACGAACTCCGCAACCCGTCGATGTGCGGGCGTCAGCGTCGGCATCACGCGGGCAATTCGAGCCTCTATCGACTCGTCGTCGGATCGCTCGCCCGCATCTGGAGTGGTGGTCATATCGGCTGAAATCGGGGCAGGCCCCGCTCGGTAAATCCAGTTACA
Source organism: Burkholderia sp. Ac-20345 (assembly GCF_017104825.1). NCBI lineage: Bacteria > Pseudomonadati > Pseudomonadota > Betaproteobacteria > Burkholderiales > Burkholderiaceae > Burkholderia > Burkholderia sp. Ac-20345. The sequence goes on from NZ_JAAGPO010000004.1 coordinate 175,546, forward strand.
TGAAGTCTATGATGTAAATGGATTTTCAGCACTAGAGGTTAACGAGATCTGCGATTTTGTCTGACTTTTCGGCGATGTTGATGCCCATTTCGAGCATCGCTCGATGAACGCATGTGCTGGCCCGCCGTCGATGCGTGTTCGGGATCGTCCAGGCATAGCGTCATCTTCCGGTCGATCGGGTCGATGCCGGGCGCGGCATCGGCCGGCGTGGCAACGGCGGCCGGCGTGATGACGGCCGCGCAGAGCGCGAGAGCGGCGAGACGTTCGACCATGCGGGGCGTCCTGATTGGCGGGAAGGGCATTCGCAGCGGCGTCCGGGACGGCGCGCCGACTCTCAACCGCCCGATGGCCCCGGCCGGCTGAAGCGCTGCTCGACCACTTCGGTTCCCCATTGCGTGCCCGCGGATTCGCCGGTCAGCGTGAAGCCGAACGACTCGTACAGATGGCGCGCCGAATCCAGACCCTTGAACGTCCACAGATAGGTTTCGCGAAACCGCTGCGCGTCGACGAAGCGCATGGCTTCCGTCATGAGCCGGCGCCCGATGCCCGACCCGCGCAGCGCGTCGTTCACGATGAACCAGCGCAGGTGCGCGACGCCCGTTGCCGGGTCGCCGTCGATCGCGAGCGACGCGAGTGTCCGACCGTCTTCCTGGCACAGCCAGAGCGCCTTGCCGTCGGCCGGCAGCGCACCGGCGAACTCGGCCAGTTCGGTCGCCACCCGCTTTTCAAAAAAGGCGCCGAAGCCCCAGTGTTCGGAATAAAAGCGCGCGTGAAGGCTCGCGATATCGCCGATGCAGCCCGGCTGGTAGCCTTCGCGGATCGACGGCGCATCGAGTGCCGCGGCGGGCGCCTTGGCGGCGTTGTCCTGCGCGAGCGCATCGGCATATAGCGCGAGCGAGCGCAGCAGCGTCTGCTGGTCGGCGGGCACCATGCGGCGCAGCGCATTCGACACCTGGTCGGTCGCGAACGTGTCGATTCGCTTCTGGAGCTTTTTCCCGTCGGCGGTCAGGTACAGCTCGGTCGCGCGCGCATCGTCGCTCGACACGCGCCGCTCCACGACACCGGCCGCCTCGAGCCGCGCGAGTTGCCGGCTCGTGTTCGATTTGTCCAGCCGCAGGATGTTGCCCAGGTCGCGGGCGTTGATGCCGGGCGCCATCCCGATCTCGAGGATCGCGTGCACCGCCGAAGGCGCCCAGTCGCTGTCGGCCAGCGTCGCGCGCATGAAGCCGAGCTCGCGAACCAGTTTGCGGGAAAAGTCGCGCAGCTCGAGGATGGTGGCTTCGCGAGGCTTGGCGGGAGCGTCGATGAGGTCCATGGTTGGCCCGAAAAGGTTGCGGATCGCAATCAATAATAGTTGCGAGTCGCAACTTGATCAAGGCGGATTTTCAGGTGGACGGGTTATGCCGACGGAGGTGTTTCCGGAGGCCGGAGCCGGAGCGAACCAAGGCGGCGGCGAGTGGTACTGGCGCGGCTGGCGGAGTGCCGCGAACCGGACGCATACTTGGGTGTATCCGGACGGCCCGTCATGCGAACACGGGCGTCGGCCGGTCATCGATCCGCGGCGGCGGACAACGGAGCTCACCATGAACCATCTGAAGCCGATGACGATTGCGTTGCTTGCCGGATGCGGCATCAGCGCCGGCGCGGTCCACGCTGCCGGCAGCATGGATGCGCCGCCTTGCAGCGCGGCGCATGCGGCGGATCAGGGCGGGATCGCCGCGATGCCGGGCACGTCGGTCCGCAGCTTTTCGACCGCCGGTTGTTCGGGCGCGGTGCTGCAGGGCGAACGGGCCACCGCGACGGTCAACGGCGACCGGGTTGAACTGCGGGACGGCACCGTCTATGTGAACGGCCGTTCGTACGGCGCCGTCACGCCCGCGCAGACGGTCGAATACGAAGCCGCGCACGACCGGCGCACGCTGAAGGTCGACGGGAAAGTCCGCACGCCGGTGCGCTGAGTACCGGCTCAGGCACGCGGCGGCCGCGCCGCGCTTATTCGACCAGCTCCAGCCGGCCGTCGCTGAGCCGCACCTCGCGCCCGATCCATGCGGCATCGACGCGCGGCAGCACGGCGGACGGCTTGCGCAGCTCGCGCAGCAGCGTCGCGCCGTGCGACAGCCGGCCGCCCATGCGCGCGATCACGGCGCGCGCGGCCTGGTACTGCGCGTGCCGGCCCGGATCGAGCGTGTCTTCCAGCAGGATGTCGTGGCCGAGCACACCCTGCGTATGGCCCGGATAGATCATGAAGCCGGCCGCCTCGTCGGTGCCTTCGCTGCCGTCCTGCCAGAAGCTGCCGTTGCGTTCGCGGCGCTCGGGATGGGGCGCGAACCACACGTCGCGGTCGGCGGCCGGCATCGCATGATGCAGGCGGAAGAACACGCGCATCAGGTTGTCGCGATACCACTCGCGCACCTGCAGATACCAGCCGCGCATGCCGGGGGCGCCGAGCGCGTGGAGTACGCGGATCGGCAATGGCCAGTCGGGAAACGCCTGCAGCGGCAGACTGGTGGGCGCGGGCCGTGCGGTGCCCGGATCGGTTTCCCACGGCAGGCGATGCGGGCTGTCGTCGAGCTGGCCGTACGCAGTCGGCGGACGGCCCCACAGTGCGCCGCCGCTGCTGGCCAGCGATGACGCGATGCACAGGTTGCCCTGCACGACGAACACGTAGAAGCGCGTGAACCAGTCGGCCAGTTGCTGGCCGTCGGCGCGTCGCTCGACGAGCGTCGCGAGTTCCTGGTCGAAGCGCTGCAAGCCGCGCTCGAGCGTCGGCAGGTGCCCGCGCGCGACGCGCAGCATGCGCCAGAACACCGGCAGCGAACGCAGCAGCCGCAGCGGGCGCCAGCGCAGCGGTGGTGTCGCGCCGCCGATCTCGCCGCTGTAGTTGCCGGCCGACACGCCCCAGTCGGCGAGGCGGGCGAGGAACAGGTCGTTGTTGATGTACGACGCGCCGCCATAAAGCGCGGTGAATGGTTCGTTGTCCTGCAGTATGCGTGCATCCCAGCGCGCCATGATGGCCGGAATGCTGCCGGCCGCGCGCCGTTGCGCATATTCGACCAGCCGGCTGGGCTGCGGCGGCAGGATCTCGGCGATGTTCGCGGCGGTCAGGTGCCGGTGCCAGCCGTAGCTGCTGATCGGGCGGTACTGCAGCAGCCACAGCTGCTTGCCGTCCCACGCCCATTCGACATCGCCCGGCACGTAGTGGAACGCACGCAGCACGCGTTGCAGGAAGGCCCACAGCTGCGTCGCGCTCAGCCCGTGCGCGGTCGGGAACGTGCCGCGTTGCCAGGGTTCGCCGAGCCGCGACAGGATCGCGCGTTGCGGGCTGGCCTGCCCGTCGGCGAGCGTTTCGAGGTGGCCTTCCACCCATTCGACTTCGACCGCGAGATGGCGCACGAATGCGATGCCGGACAGCACGGGCGTGATGAAGCGCTGCACGACCGTTTCCTCGAGGCCGCCGTCGAGCAGTTCGGCCACGCGCGCGGCTGCCTGCGACGCCGGCACGCGCAGGAACGTCGTGTGCAGGCCCGCGTTGGCCGCATCGGCTTGGTCTTCGCCGTGGCTCGACGAGCGGATCGCCCACTCGGCGTCGGGCTGGCTCGCGAGAAAGCCGGGCAGGCGCGGATCGTCGGCGCGGGTCAGCGACAGCGCGGGCGGCACGGGCAGGCCGGCCATCGTGGCCAGGGCCAGGCGCCCGCCCTTGGTGTGCGCGACGAAGCCGGCGTCACCGGCTTCGAGCCAATGCACGAACGCCGCCGGAGCATCGATCCACGGATAGTGTCCCCAGCCGGCCTGCAGCGTGACGGTGAGGTCGGCGCGCGCGAGGATGGCCGACCACGCGGCGGCCTGGCGCACGCCGAGCACGTTGTCCTGATCGCCCCACACGAGTTCGATGCGATCGCTGACCCACTCGAGCAGCGGCAGCGCGGTATCGGCGCGCACGAGATCCCAGTGCGGCAGGAATGCGCGGCAGCGCGCATAGCCGGCGGCCATGCGGCGGTACTGGGCCCGCGTCCAGGTCAGGTTCGAGAACTTGCGGGCAAACAGCGTCGGGTAGTGCGCGAGCAGCCAGTGGATCGTCTTGCGCAGCGGTTTCGGCGCCATCAGTTTCGGCAGGCGCCGTTCCCACAGGAACGCCCCGACAGGCGCGAGCAGCACGCTGCGGCCGAAGTGGCCGGGGCGTCGCTGCAGCGCGTGCAGCACCAGCAGCGCATTCACGCCGACCGCCATGATCGCGTGGCCCGGCTCGGTGGCGTCCAGCAGCGCCTGTGCATACGCGGCGAGATCTTCGCAGGGCGGCGCGGTGTTGTCGCCGAAGCCCGGCAGTTCCAGCGGCACGGGCCGGTAATGCCGGAAGTGGGGCAGTGCATCGTCCCACCAGTCGGCCGCGCTGCCGTTGCCGGCGAGGAGGTACAGGATCGGTTTGCTCATGGAGGCGTCGTCGGCGGGCGATCGTCGCGGTGGCGCATGCCCGGTCAGGGCGGCGCCGTCGACGGATGCCGCGGGTCTTGTTCGTGTTGTCTTGTTCGCGTGGCGCCGGTGCGAGTGGAATGGAGGCGTGGCCCCGCTCGGCTTGATTGTTGCGGGCATTCTACGCGAGTCGATTCGGATGACTGCCGCTGTGTCCAGCGCGACTCGATACAGACGCTGGTCATGAACTACGTGTGCGGGAAGCCCTGATGCCGGCAATGAAACCGGCTTGCCGTGGTTCGTCGTGAAGGTTTCCGCTGCAGGTTTCTGAACGAGCACCCATTGCGCCTCACGCGTCGGAGTCCACGCCGGCGCGCGGCGTGCGCCCGGTCCAGCGCCGATAAGCATGGCGAAAGCTGCGCGGCTCGCTGTAGCCGAGACGTTCCGCAATGGCCGCGACCGTCAGCTCCGGGTCGTCGAGCATCCGCACCGCCTCGTCGCGGCGCACGTCGTCGAGCAGCGCCTGGAACGTGAGACCGTCCTTGTCGAGCCGGCGGCGCAGCGTGCGCTCCGTCAGGTGCAGCGCGTTCGCGAGCGACGTCATCGACTTGAAACGCGTGAGATCGCGCGCCATCAGCTCCTTCGCGCGATCGGCGAAGCGCGTGCCGACCGACGCGGCCCACTGCCGTTCGAGCGCCTCGCACTGGCCATGCAGCGCATTGAAGCTGACTTCGTTCGCGAGAAGCGGCATCTCCGTGCCGTTCACCGACGTGAACACGAGCCGGTTGTCGCCCGCATTGAACGCGATCTTGCAACCGAAGTGGCGCGTGTAGTCGGCCGCGTTGCGCGGCGTGCGGCGCGCGAGTTGCACCTGCGCGGGCCAGACCGGCTTGCCGACGAGATCGGACACGATCAGGCGCAGGCTCGACAGGCACATGTCGACCTGGAACACCTCGAGATCGGGCTCGCCGTTGTAGCGGCTGATCGTCACGCTCATGCCGTCCGCATGCGCATCGATACGCACGTCGAAATACAGCCCCATGAACAGCGGAAACTGCCCCATGCACCGGAACGCCTGCATCACCGAGCCGCTGATCAGCATCGCGTAGCCGGCGAGGCCGAGCGTCGACACGTGCAGCCGCGCACCGATCGACAGCCCGATCGACGGCACGCCGCTGCGCTGCAGCAGGTTGTGGAAGCAGCGCTGCTCCTGGCCGCGATTCACGTGCAGGTTCGGCGACGCGACTTCGTCCGCGCCGAGCCCCGTGCCTTCGAGCAGCGCGGCACCGTCGATATGCCGCACGCGGCACTCGTCCAGCGCGACTGCGATCGCATGGACGGTGGCGGGAATGTCCTCCTGGCGCCCGGCCGGGCGCGCGAGGCCGAGCGACGAACGCAGGCTGCGCTCGGCCCGGCTCTGGTTTCGATGGGAACGGCTGTCCATGGTGCTGACGGGGCGACGGGGTCGCGTAGAACATAGCCGGAATGTCCGCAAAACGCCAGTGCGGCACAGCACCATGCATGACTCGCCGGCGCGATGCGCGGCGGTGTGTCCGGAAATATCCCCTGATTACGTCCGCTTTTCTCATTCGTGGCCGATTTTTTGGCGCACCACACTTTCTCCCAGTCGTACGCCGCCGGCCGAGCCGGGCGAACGAGTGTTGAAGCCGTGAACGCCACCCACGTGAGGACAGCATGGACAACGACAGCCCGGGCCGATACACATCAGCCGCCGCGACGCACGACTTCGGCGCGCACGTGCTTCGCGGCGACGCGGACGACCGCCGCAAGCCGCACCTGCTCGGACTCGCGACGCTGGTGATTTTCGGCCTCGCGTACATGCTGCCGATGACGGTGTTCACGACCTACGGGATCGTCACGAGCGAGACGAACGGGCACCTGACGGCCGCGTATGCGGTCACGCTGGTCGCGATGCTGTTCACCGCGCGCAGCTACGGCCACATGGCGCGGCTGATGCCGAGCGCCGGGTCCGCCTATACGTTCGCGAGCCGCAACTTCGGCACGTCGGCCGGCTTCATGGTCGGCTGGGCATTGCTGATGGACTACCTGTTCATCCCGATGATCAGCTACCTCGCGATCGGCATCTACATGAAGCAGATTTTCCCCGGCGTGCCGGCCAGCGTGTGGATCGTCGGCAGCATCGTGCTGATCACCGGGCTGAACATCGTCGGCATCCGGCTCGTCAATCGCGTGAACCTGATCCTGATCGCGAGCCAGCTGGTGTTCATCGCGATCTTCGTGATCGCATCGGCGCGGGTCACGGCCGGAGAAGGGTTGTCGATGGCCGTCGCGCTGCCGTCGTCGGGCGATGCGCGCGGGATCTTCGCCGGGGCCGCGATCCTGTGCCTGTCGTTCCTTGGCTTCGATGCGGTCACCACGCTGTCGGAGGAAACGCGCGAGCCGAAGCGCACGGTGCCGCGCGCGATCCTGCTCTGCACGCTCGCGAGCGGCGTGCTGTTCATGCTGGTCGCCTACGTCGGGCAAGTGGTGTTTCCCGACTGGCGCGCATTCAAGGATCTCGATTCGGCCAGCCTCGAACTGATGCGGCGCATCGGCGGCGGCACGCTGTCGGCGTTCTTCGTCGCGGTGTACGTGGCCGGCTGTTTCGCGAGCGCGATGGCCGGGCAGGCGAGCGTGACGCGCGTGCTGTTCGCGATGGGCCGCGACCGGGTGCTGCCCGAACGCGTATTCGGCCACCTGCATGCGCGGCTGCGCACGCCGGTGCGCGCGACGCTCGCGGTCGGCATCGTGTCGCTGTCCGCGCTGTTCATCACGCTGGATCTTGCGTCGACGATGATCAGCTTCGGTGCGCTCGTCGCGTTCGCGGTCGTGAACCTGTGCGTGATGCGCAGCTATCTGTGCCGCCCCGAGCATCGCCGCCTCGCGGGCTGGATCACGTTCGGCGTAATGCCGGCGCTCGGCTTCGCGATGAACGTGTGGCTGTGGTCGGGCCTGTCGCGCCAGACGTTCTACGTCGGCACCGGCTGGCTCGTGCTCGGACTCTGCCAGCTCGTGTGGCTGACGCGCGGCTTCACGCGCCCGGCGCCGACGCTGTCGATGAATTGAATGACCGGACGCGCTGCGCCGGACTTGTAACCCTGAAGGAGGAACGACCCATGAACGCTGTTGACGTCAATCTCGATGCGGACCTGCAGGCCCTCGGCAAACGCCACCTGCTGATGCATTTCACGCATGCCGATGCGTATCGCGACCACGCGCTGACCGTGTTCGACCGCGGCGAAGGCTGCTGGCTCGTCGACCGCAACGGCAAGCGCTACTTCGACGGGCTGGCCGGGCTGTACTGCGTGCAGGTCGGCTACAGCCACGGCGCGGAGATCGGCGACGCGATCCGCGAGCAGATGGTGCGGCTGCCGTTCGCGACCAACTGGGGGGTGGGCCACGAGCCGGCGATCAGGCTCGCGCACAAGCTCGCGGCGCTCGCGCCGGAAGGGCTGAACCGCGTGTTCTTCACGTCGAGCGGGTCGGAGTCGAACGAATCGGCGATCAAGCTGGTGCGCCAGTACCACCAGTCGCGCGGCGAGCCGCAGCGGCGCAAGTTCATCGCGCGGCGCGTCGCGTATCACGGCACGTCGTTCGGCGCGCTCGCGCTGAACGGGATGACGAACTTCCGCAAGCATTTCGAGCCGCTGATGTCGGGCGTGCGGCACGTGGGTAACACGAAGCGCTACGGCCGCCCGGTTGGCGAGACGGAAGCGCAGTTCACGCGCCACCTGCTCGACGAGATCGAATCGCTGATCGTGCAGGAAGGGCCGGATACCGTCGCCGCGATCGTCGTCGAGCCGCTGCAGAACGCGGGCGGCAGCCTGACGCCGCCGGCCGGTTACGCGGCCGGGCTGCGCGACATCTGCGACCGGCACGGCGTGCTGCTCGTCGCGGACGAGGTGATCTGCGGGTTCGGCCGGCTCGGCGAATATTTCGGCTCCGCGCGCTACGGGCTGAAGCCGGACATCATCACGTTCGCCAAAGGCATCGCGTCGGGCTACGTGCCGCTCGGCGGCGTGATCGCGAGCGACGCGGTCGTCGACACGGTGCTCGACGGCCCGCAGCAGATGTTCCTGCACGGCGCGACGTACGGGGGCCACCCTGTCGCGTGCACGGCCGCGCTCGCGAACCTCGCGATCATGGAGCGCGAAGGCGTGCTCGAGAACGTCCGCAGCAACGAAGCGGTGTTCCGCCGGACCCTCGACGGCCTGCTCGAACTGCCGTGCGTCGGCGACGTGCGCGGCGACGGCTACCACTACTCGCTCGAACTCGTGACCGACAAGGCCGCGCGCCGCTGGGCGGCCGGTATCAGCGCGCAGGCGTTCGTGTCGACGCTGCTCGCGCCCGCGATCTTCGACGCGGGGCTGCTGTGCCGCGCGGGCGTCGATCACGAAGGCACGCCGATCGTGCAGTTCTCGCCGCCGCTCGTGATGTCGCGCGACGAGATCGTGTGGTTCGTCGCGCAGATCCGCGATATCCTCGTCGACGCCTATGCACGGGCGACGCGCTGAGCGCGGCGTCCTTCATTTCAGGAGCATTCGATGCGAACGTCACAACAGTCCTATATCGACGGCCAGTGGCTCGATCCGGCCGATGCACGATCGATCGACGTGATCGATCCGGCTACCGCACGGCCGTATGCGCAACTCAGGATCGGCGGTGCGGCCGACGTCGATCGCGCGGTCGGCGCGGCGAAACAGGCTTTCGACACGTATTCGCGCTGGCCGGTGGACGAGCGCGTCGCGCTGCTGCGGCGCGTGCTCGACATCTACCAGCGCCGCTACGAGGAGGTTGCGCAGACGATCAGCCAGGAGATGGGCGCGCCGATCGCATTCGCGCGCGCGGCTCAGGCCGCGGTCGGCACCGCCCATCTCGAACAGACGATCCGTGCGTTGCGGTCGTTCCGTTTCAGCACGCAGACCGATTCGCTGCTGGTGTCGCACGAGCCGATCGGCGTATGCGCGCTGATCACGCCGTGGAACTGGCCGATCAACCAGATCGTGTGCAAGGTCGCGCCGGCGCTCGCGGCCGGCTGCACGATGGTGCTCAAGCCGAGCGAGATCGCGCCGTTCAGCGCGATCCTGTTCGCGGAGATCCTGCACGAAGCCGGCGTGCCGCCCGGCGTGTTCAACCTCGTGCACGGCTACGGGCATGAAGTGGGCGACGCGCTGTCGCGGCATCCGGATGTCGACATGGTGTCGTTCACGGGTTCGACGCGCGCGGGCGTCGAGGTCGCGAAGGCCGCCGCCGATACCGTGAAGCGCGTGCACCAGGAGCTCGGCAGCAAGAGCCCGAACCTGATCCTGCCCGACGCCGATATCGAGGATGCGGTCACGCGCGGCGCGCGCAGCTGTTTCGGCAACAGCGGCCAGTCGTGCAATGCGCCGACGCGCATGTTCGTGCATGTCGACCATCTCGTGCTGGCGGAGCAGGCCGCACGCCGGGAGGCGGAGCGCACGGTCGTCGGCGATCCGCGTTCGACGGAAACCGGCATCGGGCCGGTGGTCAGCCGTACGCAGTTCGACCGCATCCAGCACTTCATCCGGCTCGGGATCGAGGAAGGCGCGACGCTCGTTGCCGGCGGCCCGGGGCGGCCGGACGGGCTCGGCGACGGGTTCTACGTGCGGCCGACGGTGTTCTCGAACGTCACGCCGGACATGACGATCGCGCGCGAGGAGATCTTCGGGCCGGTGCTCGCGATCATGACCTACCGCACCGAGGACGAGGCCATCGCGCTCGCGAACGATTCGGTCTACGGGCTCGCGGCCTACGTGCAGTCGAAGGATATCGAGCGGGCGCGCAGGGTGGCGGCGCGGCTGCGGGTCGGCAATGTCCACATCAACTACCCGCCGTGGAATCCGGCCGCGCCGTTCGGCGGCTACAAGCGCTCGGGCAACGGCCGCGAGTATGCGGAGTTCGGCCTCGTCGAGTATCTGGAGACGAAGGGCACGACGGGGTACGCTTGAGCGTACGGGCGATGACGATCCCGGTCGCCCGGGGAAAGCGAGACACGGATGCGTATTCGCCGGTGTCGACGCCGCTCGCGGCGTCCGGCCGTAGCGACCGTACCAGGCCGGAGCCTCCCCGGCATCCATGGCGCGGCTGACGCATCCCGTGCGCTGCGAAGCACGCGGCGTCGAGCCGACGCCGCGCTCGCCGACGATCAGTCCTCCTCGGGATCCGATGCGCTCGCTTCGGATCCCACAACGGGCGCGGCGGCCCGACGGCGGATCTCGGAGTCGAGGATCAACCGCCCGCGCAGTTTGCCCTTCATCCGCTTCACATGCTTGGGCGCCTCGGTCATGTGCTCGACCATCAGCGCCCGGACACGTTCCGCGTCGCGCTCGCGCGCGGCCTGCAGGATCGCCTTGTGGATCGACACGTTCGCCTCGCCGAAGCGCTTGTGCTCCACGAGCGGCGTATCGTTCCGGAACTCGATCAGCTGCCGGATCATCTCGTTGATCAGCTCGCAGCTGAAGCGCAGGAACGGGTTCGGGTTCGCGGCCGCGAGGATGTCGTGGAACGTCGTGTCCTCCTGCCGCTGGCGCAGCATGTGGCCGCGATCGTGCACGCCCGACGCGCCGTCGCAGCACGCGATGTTCGCCTCCAGCGCCGCGAAGTCGCGCTCGCTCAGGTGCGGCACGGCACCGGCCGCCAGCTCGGGTTCGAGCAGCTTGCGCACGGTATAGATGTCGTCGATCGTCACGTCCTTGAAGAACAGGTAGTTCTGCAGGAGCTGCAGCGTGCGGTCGAGCGGCACCTCGACGACCATCCCGCCGCCCGACGGCCCCGTCGTGACCTTGATGAGCCCCTGCACCTCGAGCGACTTCAGCGCCTCGCGGATCGTGCTCTTGCTCACTGCATAGAGCTGCTGCAGCTCGGCTTCGCGCGGCAGGCGGTCGCCCGGCTTCAAGTCCTTCTCGGTGATCAGCCGCTTGATCTCCTCGGCGACGAGGTCGGCCCGCTTCGGCTGCTTGATTTCGACCGCGAGGCCCGCCCTGGCTCGGTCCATGACCATCTTCACGACTCCTTTGTCTGACTGCGCGCCGCGTCATCGTCGACGATCCGTTCCGGCGCAGGTAGGGAATTTTGCCTGATTGACACCAATTTTGATCAACTCTAGCATCAGGTTCATTCTATTTATCATGATAAATAGGATCAACCGGCGGCGCGCATCCTGCAGGGCGTGGGCACGGTTTGGCAGTCGGTCGCATCGCGTGTGTCCCCCTTTATCAGGAGCGTCAACTTGAATCGCCGAGAACTGTTGAAACTGGCCGCGTTGTCGGCCGTGCCGGGTGCGCTCGGCAGCATGTCGTCCCGTGCCGCGTTCGCGCAGGGTTCATCCATCCAACTGGCGTGCCCGGTGCCGATGTCGGGGCCGTTCGCCGCCAACGGCAAGTACGCCGATCTCGGCATGCAGCTCGTCGTCCAGCAATACGGCAAGGTGCTCGGCGCGCCGCTCGCCTATACGGCGCTCGACACCGAGGGCAAGCCCGCGACCGCCGTGCGGCGCGTGCAGGAGATCGCGCAGCAGAAGGGCGTGCGTTTCTTCGCGGGCGGCATCCTGTCGTCCGAATCGCTGGCGATGGGCAAGGAAGTCCAGAAGGCGGGCGGCGTGTTCATCACGACGGCCGGCGCGGACGAGATCACCGGCAAGGATTGCAATGCCGCGACGTTCCGCTGGTCGGTGCCGACCTTCGGCGCGATCGAGCAGACGGTGCGCCCGTTGACGCAGATGCTGCCGAAGGCGAAGCGCTGGTACACGATCACGCCTCAATACGTGTTCGGCGACGGCCTGCTGTCGGCCGCGAAGGCGATCTTCAAGGAAAAGGGCATCGAGCATGTCGGCAACAGCTACCACTCGCTTGCGGAGAAGGAGTTCAGCGGCTACCTGACGAACGCGGCGGCCGCGCAGCCGGACGTGCTGCTGATCCTGAACTTCGGCTCGCAATCGTCGGACACGCTGCGCCAGGCCGTCAGCTTCGGGATGAAGCGCAACTGCACGATCCTGCTCGCGTGGGCGTCGGGCCTCGAGCAGTTCGAGGCGCTCGGGCCCGACATCTGCGACGGCGTGTATTTCGGCGCGCAGTACTGGCACGGCATCGATTCGCCGCTGAACCGCGACCTCGTGAAGCGCGCGAACGCCACGTTCAAGGCGAACCCGAACTACAGCCTCGCGGGTTCGTACATCTGCTCGAAGATCCTGGTCGACGCGATGGTGAAGGCCGGCAGCGCCGATCCGAAGAAGGTCGTCGCGGCGATGGAAGGCATGAAGTACGACGGCCTCACCGGCCCGGAGGAAATCCGCAAGGGCGACCACCAGGTGCTGAAGAACTACTACCTGCTGAAGGGCAAGCCGAAGAGCCGGATGAAGAGCGCGGACGATTACGCGGACATCGTCAGCTCGGGCCAGTCGTTTCTGCCGGTCGACAAGACGAGCTGCAAGCTCGCGTGACGCAGTGCATGCGTCCGCGGCCTTCGTGCGCCGCGGACGTCCGTTACCTTCCTTTCTGACACGGAAGCCATGAACGTCTATCTGCTGCAGATCGTCAACGGCATCGGCGTGGGCATGCTGTATTTCCTGCTCGCCGTCGGCCTGTCGATCGTGTTCGGCCTGCTGCGCTTCGTGAATTTCGCTCACGGCGCGTTCTACCTGCTCGGCGCGTATCTCTGCTACCAGGCGCTGCAATGGTCGGCGAATTTCTGGGTCGCGCTCGCGGTCGTGCCGCTCGTCGTTGGCGCGTTCGCGTGGAGCGTCGAAAAGCTCGTGCTGCGTCATGTGTACGCGCAGCAGCACGAATTCCACATCCTGGCCACGGTCGGGCTCGCGCTCGTGCTGCAGGAGTGCGCCATCCTCGCGTGGGGCCCGCTCGGCGACAACGTGCCGCCGCCCGACGCGCTGAACGGCGTCGTGATCTGGGGCGGCTTCGTCTACCCGAAATACCGGCTGTTCGTGATCGCGTTCACGGCCGTGCTCGCCGCGTTGCTGTGGTGGGTGCTCGAAGGCACGCGGCTCGGCAGCACGGTGCGCGCGGGCAGCGAATCGTCGGAGATGGTGTCGCTGCTCGGCATCAACGTGACGCGCGTGTTCAGCCTCGTGTTCGCGCTCGGCGCGGCGACGGCGGCGCTCGCGGGCGTGCTCGCCGCACCGATCCGCGGCGTCGATCCGTTCATGGGCATCGAGGCGCTCGGCGTCGCGTTCGTCGTGGTCGTCGTCGGCGGGATGGGGAATTTTCTCGGGGCACTGGTCGGCGGGCTGCTGGTCGGCATCGTGCAGAGCCTGATGAGCACGCTGTGGCCGGAAGGCGCGCGGCTGATGATCTATGTCGCGATGGCGGCGGTGCTGCTGTTGCGTCCGAACGGGTTGCTGGGGAGGGCTGCATGATTGAATCGTCGAAACCGCTGCCGCCCGTGACCGCGGCCACGTCACGCCCGCAGCCGTGGCGCGGCGCGCTGCAACGGCCGGAAGGCTGGCTCGCGGTGGCCGTCGTGTGCGTGCTGCCGGTTGCGCTGAGCTCGGGCTCGCTCGCGACCGAGGTGCTGGTGTTCGCGCTCGCCGCGCTCGGCTGCAACCTGCTGCTCGGCTACACGGGGCTGCTGTCGTTCGGGCAGGGCATCTTCTTCGGGCTCGGCAGCTACGCGGCGGGGCTGGTGCTGACGCACGGCGTCGCATCGGTGACCGCCGCGCTGGTTGCGGCCACCGTGCTCGGTGCCGTCGCGGCCGCGCTCGTCGGCTGGTTCTCGATCCGGCAGCGCGGCACTTACTTCGTGATGCTGACGCTCGCGTTCGGTCAGCTATTCTACTTTCTCGCCTACACGACGCCGGACGTCACGGGCGGCGACAACGGGCTGCTCGACATCCCGCGCCCCGCGCTGTCCTTGTTCGGGCATCCGCTCGTTTCACTCGATTCGCCGTGGCGCTACTACGGCTTCGTCGCGGTGCTGTTCGTCGCGGTGTTCTGGCTGCTGTTGCGCGTGTCGCGCTCGGTGTTCGGCCGTACGCTGCTCGCGATCCGCGACAACGAAGCACGTGCGGCGGCGGCCGGTTACGACGTGAAGCGCTTCAAGCTCGCGGCGTTCGTGATCTCGGGTGCGGTGACGGGATTCGCGGGTGCGCTGCACGCGTTGATGACGGGCATCGCGCCGCTGTCGAACATCGACTATCACACGAGCGAGATGATCCTCGTGATGACGGTGATCGGCGGCACGGGCAACCTGTTCGCGTCGGTGCTCGGCGCTGCGTTCTACGTGCTGTTCGCGGACTGGCTGTCGACGCTGTGGCCGCGCTGGCTGCTGCTGCTCGGCCTCGTGCTGATCGCGGTCAGCCTGTTCGTGCAGCGCGGGTTGTGGGGATTGGGTGAACGCGTCGTCGTGTCGCTGCGACGCGGCGGACGCACGGCGGCGACGACCGGGGAGCGGCAATGAGCGAAGCGATTCTCGAGGCGCGCGGCATCGTCAAGCGCTACGGCAAGTTCACGGCGCTGGGCGGCGTCGATCTGCGGATCATGCCGCGCACCGTGCATTCGGTGATCGGGCCGAACGGTGCGGGCAAGACGACGCTGTTCCATACGTTGACGGGCACGCTGCCGATCACGTCGGGCTCGATCCTGTTCGACGGTCACGACGTGTCGCGAGAACCCGATCACCGGCGCGTGCGGCGCGGCATCGCGCGCTCGTTCCAGGTGACGAGCCTGTTTCCGAACCTGAGCGTGCGCGAGAACCTGCGCGTCGCCGCGCAGGGCGTCGAATCGCGGCGTGCGCTGAATCCGTGGGCGCCGCCGCGCGGTGCGCTTGCGCACGACGGCATCGTCGACGACGTGCTCGAGCGGCTCGGCCTGCAACGCTTCGCCGATACGGCGGCCGGCGTGCTGTCGCACGGCCAGCAGCGCCGGCTCGAGGTCGGGATGGCGCTGGCGGCGCGACCGCGCGCGATCTTTCTCGACGAGCCGACGTCGGGCATGGGGATCGACGATCTCGACGACATGAAGGCGCTGATCCGCGGCCTGCGCGACGACTACACGGTCGTGCTGATCGAACACAACATGGGCATCGTGATGGACATCTCGGACACGATCACGGTGATGCAGCAGGGCCGTGTGCTGGTCGAAGGCAAGCCGGATGCGATTCGCGGCGACGAGCGCGTGCGCAGCGCGTATCTCGGCAACATGATCACGGGAGGCCGCGCATGATGCTCGACGTGAAGGAAGTCCATGCCTGCTACGGCAAGAGCCACATCCTGCAGGGCATTTCACTGAACGTGAACGAAGGCGAGACGGTGACGCTGCTCGGCCGCAACGGCGCGGGCAAGTCGACGACGCTCAAGACGATCGCGGGCGTCGTCGCGCCGACCGGCGGCACGGTGACGTTCGCGGGCCGGCAGGTGTCCGGGCAGCCCGCGCACCGCATCGCCGCGCGCGGCCTGTGCTTCGTGCCGGAGCATCGCGGGATTTTCCGCCTGCTGTCGGTCGAGGAGAACCTGCGGCTCGGTGCGCGCCGCGATTCACCGTGGCAGCTCGACGACATCTACCGGATCTTCCCGCGCCTGAAGGAGCGCCGCCGAAACGGCGGCGCGCAGTTGTCGGGCGGCGAGCAGCAGATGCTCGCGATCGGTCGCGCGCTGATGAACCACCCGCGGCTCTTGATGCTCGACGAGCCGGTCGAAGGGCTCGCGCCAGTGATCGTCGAGGAGATCGTCGAGCAGCTGAAGCAGATCAAGGCGGCCGGCGTCGCGATCCTGCTCGTCGAACAGAACCTTGAAGTGTGCACGCAGCTCGCCGACCGCCACTTCGTGATCGAACAGGGCGTGATCGTCTACGAAGGCAGCAACGCGGCGTTCGCGGCCGATCACGAGGTGAAGGATCGTTACCTGGGCGTCGGCGTCGCGTAAGCGCCGCGCCCTTTCATTGCGAGGAATTCCATCGATGCAAGTTCAGGATTCGACATCGGGCGTCACGGCGTCCGGTTTGCGCGTCGACGGCGCGCGGCTGTGGGACAGCCTGATGCGTCTCGCGCGGATCGGCGCGACCGACAAAGGGGGCGTGTGCCGCCTCGCGCTCACCGAACTCGATCGCGAGGCCCGCGACCTGTTCACCGCGTGGGCGAAGGAAACCGGCTGCACGGTGCGCGTCGACGCGATCGGCAACATCTTCGCGCGGCGCGCGGGCGAACGCGACGACCTGCCGCCCGTGACGACGGGCAGCCATATCGACACGCAGCCGACCGGCGGCAAGTTCGACGGCAACTACGGCGTGCTCGCGGGTCTCGAAGTGCTGCGCACGCTCGACGACGCAGGCGTGCGCACGCGGGCGCCGCTCGAGGTCGCGGTGTGGACCAACGAGGAAGGTTCGCGCTTCGTGCCCGTGATGATGGGCTCCGGCGTGTTCGCGGGCGCGTTCACGCTCGACCATGCGCTCGCGCAGTGCGACCGCGACGGCGTGTCGGTGCGCGACGCACTGGCTGCGATCGGCTATGCGGGCGATGCGAACGACGGGCGCGGCGCGCATGCGGTCGGCGCGTATTTCGAAGCGCATATCGAGCAGGGCCCGGTGCTGGAGGCGCACGACACGACGATCGGCGTGGTCGAGGGTGCGCTCGGGCAGCGCTGGTATGACGTGACCGTGCACGGCATGGAGGCGCACGCCGGCCCGACGCCGATGGCGCTGCGGCGCGACGCGCTGCTCGTCGCGTCCGATCTCGTGCGCAAGGTGAACGACATCGCGTGCGCGCATCCGCCGCATGGACGCGGCACGGTCGGCTGGGTCGACGTGCACCCGAATTCGCGCAACGTGATTCCGGGCCGCGTGACGCTGACCGTCGACCTGCGCGCGGCCGACGATGCGACGCTTGCGGCGATGGATGCCGAACTGCGCGCGGCGTGCGCCGACCTGGGCGCATCGGCCGGCATGCCGATCGACGTCGAACAGGTCGTGTACTTCCCGCCGCAGCCGTTCGACGCGACGCTGGTCGAGCAGGTTCGCGCGGGCGCGCGCGCGCTCGGGCTGTCGTCGATGAACGTGATCAGCGGGGCGGGCCACGACGCCGTGTATCTCGCGCGCGTCGCGCCGACCGCGATGATCTTCGTGCCGTGCAAGGACGGGATCAGCCACAACGAGATCGAGGACGCCGATCCCGCGCATCTGGAGGCCGGCTGCAACGTGTTGCTGCATGCGATGCTGGGTGCCGCCGGGATCGCGGAGGGCCGCGCACGATGAAAATCCTGATCGCCCGGATGAACCACGAAACCAACACGTTCTCGCCGGTGCCGACGCCGCTCGCCGCGTTCGGCCGCCATGGCCCCGACTGGGGCGACGATGCGTATCGCGCGAATCGCGGGATGCGCACCGCGATGGCCGCGTTCCTCGACGCGGCCGAGCGGGAAGGCGCCGAGATCGTGACGCCCGTATCGGCGGCCGCGAACCCGAGCGGCCCTGTCGCGGCCGATGCGTATGCGGCGATCTGCGACGCGATCGTCGCGGCGGCGCCGGGCTGCGACGCGGTGATGCTCGACCTGCACGGCGCGATGGTCGCCGAGCAGAGCGCGGACGGCGAGGGCGACCTGCTCGAACGTGTGCGCGCGGCGCTGCCCGGCGCGCCGATCGCGGTCGCGCTCGACCTGCACGCGAACGTCACGCAGAAGATGGTCGATCACGCGGACGTGATCGTCAGTTTCAAGACTTATCCGCA
>NZ_JAAGPO010000581.1:0-223 GCF_017104825.1 Burkholderia sp. Ac-20345
GCTCGCTGTCGACGTCGGCTTCGACCGGTATCAGCACGGCGCAAAGCGGTGTGGATTCGCTGTCGACCGGTCTGTCGACGACGAACAGCAACGTGGGCTCGCTGTCGACGTCGGCTTCGACCGGTATCAGCACGGCGCAAAGCGGTGTGGATTCGCTGTCGACCGGTCTGTCGACGACGAACAGCAACGTGGGCTCGCTGTCGACGTCGGCTTCGACCGGTAT
>NZ_JAAGPO010000582.1:0-217 GCF_017104825.1 Burkholderia sp. Ac-20345
TCGTCGCTGTCGACGTCGGTCTCGACGGGCCTGAGCACGGCGACCAGCAGCGTGTCGTCACTGTCGACGGGTCTGAGCACGACCAACAGTTCGGTGAGCTCGATCTCGACGGGCCTGAGCACGACGACGAGCAGCGTGTCGTCGTTGTCGACGGGTCTGAGCACGACCAATAGCTCGGTGAGTTCGATCTCGACGGGCTTGAGCACGACGGACAGCA
>NZ_JAAGPO010000583.1:0-208 GCF_017104825.1 Burkholderia sp. Ac-20345
GTTCGATTTCGACGGGCTTGAGCACGACGGACAGCAACGTTTCGTCGCTGTCGACGTCGGTGTCGACGGGCCTGAGCACGACGACGAGCAGCGTGTCGTCGTTGTCGACGGGTCTGAGCACGACCAACAGTTCGGTGAGCTCGATCTCGACTGGCCTGAGCACGGCGAACAGTAATGTTTCGTCGGTCTCGACGGGTCTGAGCACGAC
>NZ_JAAGPO010000584.1:0-201 GCF_017104825.1 Burkholderia sp. Ac-20345
CGCCGCCGCCTTCCGGCGTGACCCACACGATGTTCTGCGTCGGGTCCTTGATGTCGCAGGTCTTGCAGTGCACGCAGTTCTGCGCGTTGATCACCAGGCGGTCGCTGCCGTCGTCGTTCTTCACGAACTCGTACACCGCCGCCGGGCAGAAGCGCCCCTCCGGCCCCGCGTACGTGTGCAGGTTCACGTTCACCGGCACGT